>CAYPDO010000091.1:4586-10974 GCA_964409495.1 uncultured Bordetella sp. | reverse complement strand
CTGGTGGCCATATGTGGCGACCAGTGGAGCTTGGTTGTCTAAATCAGGTTAGGCCTCACATTCACGGACCAGCGATCCCTCGAGAAGAAAGATGCGCAGAGTCAAAGCAATCCGGACAGAGTTCGGAATTTCCCCAGACGTGCCCCCAGGTCAGAACTTCCCACCCAATGACGAGAATGTTGAGGGAGTCGTCTGCACTGGCGAAGAGTACCTAATATACGAGACCGGGGACGAACTCCCGGATTCGATAAAACCAAAATTGCATCTGTTGCGTCCAGATCTTACTGATGAGATCGTTCTTTGGCGCTACATGGACTTCCCGCGTCTATACTCTCTCGTAGCCAGAAGTGAACTATTCTTTACGCCTGGCACGATACTTAGGAGCCAGGAACCGTATGAATTGCGAACACCTCTACCATTGTCCCGGTCCAATCGAGAAGCATGGATCGCTAGCTATCGACAGCACTTTCCGGACGATCTATCGGGCGCCAACGAGTTTCAGAGATTCGAACAGATGTCCGAAGACAGCCTTCTCTATGGCTTAGGAATTTCCTGCTGGCACATCAACAATAGAGAAAACAACGCACTATGGAAGTCATATGTCGGAAACAAGGAGGGGGTAGCAATCAAGACAACCATTGGAGCGTTGCGAAAATCGTTGAACTGTCGGCGACGATACATCTCTGCGGATAGAGTTGAATACATCGACTACGAACGAGAAGGGTACAGGCCACACCCGAGCGCTTCTGGCTTCGAGCAAATCTATCACAAGGCTCGATTCTTCGAGTATGAGCAAGAGTTTCGATTGGCGTATCGATTTGAGAGGAATCTACAAGAATTCGAGTTAAACCCAGGATTCGTTAGGCACGCATCGCCGGATCAAGTCAGATTAGCCGAGAAGCATTTAAAGGGTCAACGCGAGGAGTTTCTCAAGACCGGACCCTTTGTTCCTGTAGACTTGGACTTACTGATTCAAGAGGTAGTAGTTAGCCCTGGTGCCGGTACGTGGTTCCATGACTTGGTTTCTATGCTACTCGCAAAGCATATGACAGCCAAACTGGAAATTCGGCCTTCAGTGGTAAATTGCTGGCCAGCCGTTAATTAGTACATTGCGTGCGAGGCCTAACCATTCGCTCAACCGGACCCATTGCGGCATGCGGCCAAAGGCCCGCCATTTCATTCTGGGCCTTTAGCCACATACCGCAACGGTCCGGTTAGCTCAAACGTTAGGCGTCACGGCGCCATCCACTCAACTCACGGATCAGAATGCAAAACCTTGCAGTGATGCTGGATAAGCTATGGCAACTCCTTTGGGGAAAACCGTACTACCGCTTCTCCGCTGCGTTACTCTCCGTTGGTGCTGCTCTCGTAGCGGGACCAGAATTCTGGGAGGCGGTACTCGAATTGGTGATCTACGTGCTAGCCGCCATCTACCCCTCTAATCAGACCGCGCCGAAGTTTAGTTTTGGATCATCGCTTCTTGCCCAGCTTCTTGGCGCTCTCTTCATCGGCTCGGCGATAGCCATATTCGTCTGGCTATATCTCAAAGATCAAGAGGGACAGAGGCAGACACAGGCTGCACAAACGCATGACTTCAACAGCATCAGTGAGATTCTGGAGCGCATTCAAGATGTGGCCTCACTCCACGGAGTTCGCGATGAGCTTGCAAGGATTGAGGCGGAGCGCATGGAGTGGGCTAGACGGATCTCGAGTAGTCAAAAGCTAATCCTGTCTCTATGTCCGGAACCGGGAGACGCGACAGCGCCGGTGCACGAGTCGGAGATCTTTGCCCGTGCCCGAAAGGACTCTCATCATCTGAAGTCTGCGAGGGACGAAGAGCTTCGCTTCCGGCTGCATGAACTACGGTGGCTTGGCTTGATTCAACGGTCCGATGACAAGACCTTGTACGCGCGAACTGCCAGTGGATCAAACCTGATAGCTGAGAGCAAGTCCAGGTGATGCACACTGCCGCCTAACCCCTCTGCAGGGACTCCCCTCCGCGTCAACGGCTTGAATTGATTCTGCATTCGATCCCCACGGCAGGTGCGATGCGTATGGATGCCACCATCAAGGAACAGACTGCACATCTACAGGCGGGCTTGTTTCGGCGCTATTGGCCGAGGCCCGTGTCGATTGATCGCCGCAAGCCGTCAATCACCCGCCAGGCCGGCAGCCGTTCCTGGTCGCAAACCGGTGCCCTTGTTCGTCGTGCCCCGTGTCCCCGGCGTCCCTGCCGCAACCCAGGCGCCCGTGCGGCAGTGCCGTGCGGGCGGAGCAAGCCGGCCCTCAGCGCCTGAATGGCGGATGCCCAGGCGCCGCCGGCCGGCACATCGCCCCCCGCAACCATCCGGCTCCACCCGTGAGCCCACACCGCAGAAAGCCCCGCCATGCCCGACACCACCCGCCGCCTCAGCGCCATCAGCCTGTTCGTGGAAGACCTGCCCGCCGCCAAGGATTTCTATGTGCGGGTGTTCCAGGTGCCCATCGTGTACGAAGACGCCAACTCGGCCGTGGCCGGCTTCGAGAACCTGCTGGTCAACCTGCTGCAGGTGGATTGCGCGGGCGAGATCATTGCGCCGGGCAAGGTGGCAGCGCGCGGCGACGGCTCGCGCTTCCAGATCAGCATCTGGGTGGCCGATGTGGATGCCGTGTGCGCGCGGCTGCAGCGCGAGGGGGTGGAGATCCTCACCGGCCCGGTCAACCGCGCCTGGGGCATGCGCACCGCCAACTTCGTGGATCCGGCCGGCCACAGCTGGGAGGTGGCGCAGAAGCTCGATGCCTGAGGGCGTGCCGCACCTGGCGTGCCGCGCGCGGCTGCCGCATGATCCGCCCTGGGTCATGGGCATCAGGAGCAAGCGATGAAGCGTGTCACGGGCATTGGCGGCATCTTCTTCAAGGCCAAGAACGCACCGGCGCTGCAGGCCTGGTACCGCCAGCACCTGGGCATCGATGTGCAGCCCTGGGGCGGCACCGCCTTCCGCTGGGCCGATGGCGATGGCCAGCCGGTGGCGGGCACCACCATCTGGTCCATCGGGCCCGATGTGGCCGAGGCCTTTGCGCCCAGCCCCGCGCCCTTCATGATCAATTACCGCGTGGAAGACGCGCGGGCGCTGGCGGCGGTGTTGAAAGCCGAAGGCTGCACGGTGCTGGAGAAGATCGAAGAATCCGAGTACGGCGTGTTTGCCTGGGTCATCGACCCCGAAGGCAACAAGGTAGAGCTGTGGCAGCCGCCGGCCGGGCAATGACAGCAGCGCCGCGGCAGTGGCCGGGCCTGGGTGCCGGCGCGGCCGGGCCGCTCAGCGGCCGTGTTGCGGCCTGGCGGCGGCGCGTGTGTCGCAGCTGCTGCGCAGCCAGCGCCCGCTGAGCTCCAGCTTCTGCAGCAGCGCGCGCTTGCCGCCCACGCGCACCACGGTGCCGGTCAGGGCCCGCGGCGTGGTGGTGGCAAAACGTGCGTGCACCTGGCTGCCATCGTCACAGTGCAGCACGACGGCCCAGCGTTGGCGGCTGGTCTTGGCCGGCCCGGCGGGGCGGCAGGGGTCGTCCTCGATGGCATCGGGGCCGTGCACCAGGTGCAGCAGGCTGCGCTCGGGCAGGCAGTGGGTTTCCACCACGCTGCGCCGGGGCTGGCTGAGATGGGTGGTGATCTGCCAGCTGCCGGTCTGGATGTCAAAGGCTTCGGCGCCGGCACTGTGCGGCGCGACGGCCAGCACCAGGGCCGCTGTCCACAACGGGTTCATCGTTCTGGTCTTGGGATGCAAAAAGGGCGGGCGCATTGTCACCGCTGTGGCCGGGCCGCCGCGGGGTGCCCCGCGGCCGGCGGCATGCGCTAGGCTGCGGGCTGCGCCAGCCCGGCGGCGCGCGCCGTCGCCCCCCTCGCGCCCTGTGCGGCCCAGGCGCGCGCCGGCCGATCCGCCGTTCAACCCATCCACCCATCCGCCCCAACGCCTGCCCGCTCATCCGCCCCACGCCATGCCCCACGCCATGCCCCACGCCATGCGCCACGCCACCGCCCTGCCGCGCCGCGCCCCACCGCGCCTGGCCCTGCTGCCGGGGCTGGCGCTGGCGCTTGCCGCAGGGCTGGGGCTGCCGGGCCCGGCCTTGGCGAATGGGCCGCACACGGCGCCCCCGGCCCACCGGCCCTGGCAGCTGCTGATGCCGGGTGACTACCACGCCGGCGAGGCGCCCACCGAGCCGGGCAGCGGCTGGCTGGCCCTTGCCGTGGTGGCGGGGCGCTGGCACCTGGTGCCCACCCAGGTGCGCGCCGAGCTCGTGCACGACAGCGTGCTGGATGCCGAGGGCCAGCAGACGGGCGTCCGCATTGCCGCCAGCCATGCCGACGCGCTGGCGCTGCTGCGTGGCCCGCGCCTGCAGCCGGGCCATGTGCCCACGCCGGCGCTGCGCTTTCGCGGTGGCGCCATCGCGCTGCAGCCCGGGCAGGCGCTGGCGTTGCCGCTGGGCGATGCGCACTACCAGCTGCGGCTGCAGGGCGCGCACATCGTGCTGCACCAGGGCCCGCAGCACAGCCGCCTGCCCGGTCTGGCCTACAGCAGCACGCACGAGGGCCCCGGGTACATCCAGAGCGCCAGCTTGCGCTGGGCCGGCGATCTGGACGGCGACGGCCGGCTCGACCTGATCCTTGACCACAGCGGCCACAACCACGGCGGCAGCTGCGCGTACCTGTCCACGCTGGCGCCGCCCGGCCAGCTGCTGGGCCGCCTGGCCTGCCACACTGGCGTGGGTTGCTGAGGCCATGCCCATCCGCCTGTTCGTCTACGGCACCCTGAAAGAGGGGTTTCCCAACCACCACCTCAACACCGGCCGGCGCGTGCCGGGGCGATTTGTCACCTGCCAGGCCTTTCCGATGTACGTGGTGCGCCTGCCGGCCGAAGACCGCGCGCCCTGGCTGATGCACCAGCCGGGCCAGGGCCACCGCGTGCAGGGCGAGGTGTACGAGGTGGACGCCGCCGACCTGCCGGCCATTGACCGGCTGGAAGAAGTGGGCCGGCCCACCGGCTATGTGCGCGTGAGCATTGAGCTGCAGGCGCTGGACGCGCCCGCGCAGCGCCTGCAGGCCCAGGCCTACCTGAAGCCGCCCGAGCAGTGGACGCGCTGCCTGGCGCACGAGGGCCCGTACGCGGAGTACACCGCCGAACACGCCGTGGGCTATTACCTGGTGCAGGACTGAGCGCCCGACCCGGCGGCAGGCGGGCCGCCCGGCGTATGCTGCCCACGCCGCCAGGAGACCACCATGACCCGACCCGCCACGCGCCCACGAAGCCTGCCGCGTCTGCACCGCACCATGCGGCCATGCCTGCCCGCGCTGGCCCTGGCCCTGCTGGCCGGCGCACCGGGCGTGCAGGCCCAGCCCGGCTTCACGCTGGACGGCAGCAAGCGCGTGCTGGCCGTCCTGGCCGACGGCGCGCGCCTTGAGCTGGGCACGGTGAGGTTCACACCCGCCGCCGAGGGCCAGCGCGTCACCTTCAAGCTGGCGCTGCACACCGAGCGCTTCACCGACCATTTCCTGTCGATGCGCGAGTTCAAGTGCCTGCCCGGCGGCACCGAGCTGAGCTGCCATGTGCCCTACCCCTATGCCAACCCCAGCACCGTGGCACCGGGCCAGCTGGCCTGGCTGGAGCACAGCCTGCTGTTCTTCTACAAGAAGCCGGCCGACTTCGGCGCCAAGCTGTGGAACGGCGTGTACTACCAGCTGCGCGAAACGCCCACCGGCCTGGTGGGCACACCGCAGGCCATCGACCTGAACCACATCGCCGCGCCGCCCGCCCGGCTGGACGAGCCGCCCTACCGCCCGGCGCTGCGCGACGCCATGCCGGCCGATGCGCGGTGGATACGGCAGATCCTCATCGAGTAGCGCCTCAGCCTGGCTTGGCCGGGCGGCGGCACGCGGCCACGGCGTACACGCCGCGGCCCCGGCTCACGCCCGGCGCCCGAACTCCTCGCCGCCCAGGTAGATGCGGTTCCACACCGGGCTGATCACCAGCTCGTTGACGCACACATGCGGGGGCATCGTGGCAATGAAGGCGATGGTGCGGCCCAGGTCGGCCTCCTGCAGCATGCGCGCCTTGTCGGCATCGCTGGGCTCCACCGGGCGCTGCTTCATGATCGGCGTGGCGGCCTCGCCGGGGCACAGCGCGGTGGCGCGCAGGCCGTGGCGGGCGTTCTCGACATTGAAGGCCGCCGTCAGCGCCATCAGCCCGGCCTTGCTGGCGGTGTAGGCCGGGCCGGTGAGCGCGGTGACATACCAGCCGGCAAACGACGACACGTTGATCACCGTGCCCTGGCCGCGCTGACGCATGCCCGGCAATACGGCATAGGTGCAGGCGGCGGCGCCCACCAGGTTGACCTGCGTGACATGCTCGAAGCTGGCCGC
>CAYPDO010000091.1:0-4486 GCA_964409495.1 uncultured Bordetella sp. | reverse complement strand
ACGTTGATCGCGTACACCTTGTCGAAGGTGTCCTCGTCGACATTGAGCAGCGGCTGGTTCTTGTGCGTCCAGCCGGCGTTGTTCACCACCACGTCGATGCGGCCGCCAAAGGCCTCGGCCGTGGCCTTGACCAGGGCGTCGATGTCGGCGCGCCGGGTCACGTCGCAGGTCACGGCAAGGGCGTTCGGGCCGATCTCGGCGGCCACCTTCTTCGCGCCCTCGCCGTTGATGTCGGCCACCGCCACCTTGCCGCCTTCCAGCGCGTACTGGCGGGCGATCTCGGCGCCGAAGCCGCTGGCTGCGCCGGTGACGATGGCGACCTTGTCCTTGAGTCTCATGATGTCTCTCCTGATGAATGGGATTGTGGGTGGTCGCAGCGGCTCAGTCGAGCGCCGGGCCGTCCCAAGCCGACTGAGCACCCGCCCGGCGGGTGGCCGACGTACCCGGCGGCCGGGTGCCCCATGTCATGCACCGTGGTACTGCACCACCGTCTTCACGGTGCAGAACTCCTCCAGCGCCATGAAGCCCTTCTCGCGGCCGTGGCCGCTGCGCTTCACGCCGCCAAAGGGCAGCTCCACGCCGCCACCGGCGCCATAGGTGTTGATGTAGACCTGGCCGCACTTCATGGCCTTGGCCACGCGCGTCTGGCGGCCGCCGTCACGCGTCCAGATGCCGGCCAGCAGGCCGAAATCAGTGGCATTGGCCAGCGCGATGGCATCGGCCTCGTCGTCGAACGGGATCGCCGCCAGCACCGGGCCGAACACCTCGTCACAGGCCAGCTCATGGCCGCGTGGCACGGCGCCGAACAGCGTGGGCGGCACGTAGTAGCCACCCGGGTGCACGCCATCGGCCACCTGGCCCTGGGCCAGGATGGGGATGCCCGACTCGGTGGCGCGGCGGATGAAGCCTTCCACCCGCGCCTTCTGCGCCGCGTTGATCAGCGGGCCGCAGTCGCGGTCTTGCGCCGGCGCGCCGGCGGCGCTGGCCTTGAAGCGCTCGGCCACCGTGGCCACGAAACGCTCGTAGATCGATCGCTGCACCAGCAGCCGGCTGCCGGCCGAGCAGGTCTGGCCCGCGTTCTGCGTGATGGCCTTGAGGATGAAGGTGGCGGCGCGCTCCAGGTCGGCATCGTCGAACACGATCTGCGGGCTCTTGCCACCCAGTTCCAGCACCACTTTCAGCGTGCGCTCGGCGGCGGCCTTCTGCACCAGCGTGCCCACCTCGGGGCTGCCGGTGAAGGTGACGAAGTCGATGTCGTGGTGCGCGGTGAGCGCGGCGCCGGCTTCTTCGCCCAGGCCGGTGACAACGTTCAGCGCGCCGTCGGGCAGGCCCGCCTCTTTGGCGATGGCGCAAAAGGCCAGCGGCGTCAGGCAGGCGTCTTCACTGGGTTTCAGCACCGCGGCATTGCCCATCGCCAGCGCCGGCACCACCGAGCGACCGAACATCTGCGCCGGGTAGTTCCACGGCAGGATGTGGGCCGTGACGCCATAGGGCTCGCGCAGCACCACCACATGAAAGTCGTTCAGGTAGGGGATCTGCTCGCCGTGCAGCTTGTCGGCCGCACCGCCATAGAACTCGCAGTAGCGCGCGGCCACCGTGATGTCGTTGCGCGCCTGGCCGATGGGCTTGCCGGTGTCGCGCGATTCCAGCTGCGCCAACGCTTCACTGCGTTCGAGGATCAGCGCGCTCATGCGCAGCAGGATGCGGCCGCGCTCGGTGGCATTCAGCTTGCCCCAGGGGCCGCTGAGGGCGGCACGCGCGGCGGCCACCGCGGCATCGATGTCGGGCGCCGTGCCACGGGCCAGCGTGTCGAACACCTCGCCGGTGCTGGGGTCGATGACCGGCAGGGTGTCGCCGCTGGCGGCATGCACCCACTGGCCATTGATGAAGAGCTGGGCCATGCGGGCCTCCTGTGTCAGTGGACAGCCGCGGCGGCCGCCTCATCGTGAATCAATGCGCCACGCTCCAGCACCAGGGTCTGGGTGGGGATGTCCTTCAGCAGGCTGCGGTTCGATTCGGTGATCACCACGCACAGCTCGGGCCGCACCTGGTGCAGGCGCTGCAGCGAGGCCGAGTACTGCTGCGCCAGCACCGGCGCCAGGCCCTGGAAGGGTTCGTCCAGCAGCACCAGGCGCTCGCCGGCCATCACCGCGCGGCCCAGCGCGGCCATCTTGCCCTGGCCGCCCGACAGCGCCGCGCCCGATCGCGCCAGCATCGGCTGCAGCTCGGGCACGATGCTCAGGGTTTCGGCCAGGCGCTCGTCAACCGCCTTGCGGCCCATGCCGATCACCTCGCAGGGGAAGCGCAGGTTCTCTTCCACCGTGAAGCTGGGGAACATCACGCGGTCTTCGGGCGCGTAGCCGATGCCCAGCCTGGCGCGGCTGCGTGCGGGCACGGTGGCCAGATCCTGCCCATCGAGCAGCACCCGCCCGCCATGGCCGGGCATGAAGCCCATGATGGTGCGCAGCAGCGTGGTCTTGCCGGCGCCGTTGCGGCCCACCACGGCCACCGTGGCGCCACGCGGCAGCTGGGCCACGATGCCGCGCAGCACCGGGATGCCGGCGATGGTGGCGCAGACGTTTTCGAGGTTCAACACTTGATCATTCCCCGATCACGTTCTTGATGACCACCGGATCGCGCAGCACCTCTTCCGGCGCGCCATCGGCCGCAATGCGCCCGGCGATCCAGGCCGCCAGCCGCGTGGCGTAGCGGCGCACGATGTCGATGTCGTGCTCGACGAAGATGCTGGTCACCTGGCGGTCGTCCAGCGCCTTCATCACCACGGCCATCAAATCATGCTTCTCGTCGCTGGAAACACCACTGGTGGGCTCGTCCATGATCATCAGCTTGGGGCGCAACACCAGGGCCATGGCCACATCCAGCAGCTTGCGCTGGCCTTCGGGCAGCGAGCCCGCCAGATCGTGCGCGCGGGGCATCAGCTGCAGCAGTTCGAGCGTGGCATCCACCTCGTCGGCGTTGACGGCCTGCGCCAGCGGCTGCCACAGGCCGCCCGGCTTGCGGTGCACGGCCGATGCGGCCAGCAGCAGGCATTCACGCACCGTGTGCTCGTTGAACACCTGCGGCAGCTGGAACGAGCGGCCCACGCCACGGCGCGTGATGGCGCGCGGGCTCTGCCCCGTGACGTCCGCCCCGTCGAAATACACCTGGCCGCCATCGGCCTTCAGGTAGCCGGTGCAGATGTTGATGAAGGTGGTCTTGCCGGCGCCGTTCTGGCCCACCACGGCCAGGCGCTCGCCGGGCATCAGGTCGAAGTCGATGGCGTCGGCGGCCACCACGCCGCCGAACCTCAAACTGAGCCCGCGGGTGGACAGCAGGCCTTTCGGCGGCGCCGCGCTCATGCCTTCGCCCCCGCCGCCGGCAGCAGGCGCTTGGACACCAGGCCGAAGATGCCGGTGGGCGCCACGAACACCATCACGATCAGCACCAGGCCCAGCGCCAGCTGCCAGGCGCCGGTGAGCAGCGCGGCGGCATACAGCTTGACGAACTCGAACACGAAGGCGCCGATGAAGGCGCCCACCGCATGCGCGCTGCCGCCCAGGATGGCGATGAACACCACCTCGCCCGAGCGCACCCAGTAGCCCATCTCGGGCGTCACCAGGCCCTGGGTCAGCGCGAACAGGCTGCCGCCCAGGCCGCACAGCGTGGCCGACAGCAGGTAGCCGCCCCAGAACACGCGCTTGGCCGAGATGCCCAGGTATTCCAGCCGCGTCTCGTTGGTCTTGATGGCCGCCAGCGCCTGGCCGTTGACGCTGGCGAAGTAGCGCTGCACCGCCCAGCCGGCCGCCAGCGCCAGCAGCAGGGCCAGGCCCAGCAGCGCGGTCTCGAAGCCCTCGCGCTCCAGGTGCATGAAGGCGAAGCCGGGGCGGTCGAAGCGCAGGCCGTCGGTGCCGCCGGTGATGCCGCCAAACTTGCCCAGCACCGAGAACAGCACCATCGAGAAAGCCAGGTTCAGCATGCCGAAGAAGATGCCGCGGTAGCGCACCATGAACACGCCGATCACGCCGCCGGCCACGGTGGCCGCCAGCGTGCCCAGGGCCACCAGCAGCAGCGCATCCAGGTGCCAGGCCCGTGCGGCAAAGGCCACCGTGTAGCCGGCCAGGCAGGCGTACATGGCATGGCCGAACGACACCTGGCCGGCGCGGATCAGCACGATGACGCCGGCCACGCTCAGCCCGTTGGCCAGCGCCAGCAGCACCGGCGTCTTGAGCCAGGGCGCGGCGGCGGTGGCAGCCACCACGGCCAGCACCAGGGCCAGCACCGCAAGGAAGAGGCGGTTCACGTCAGATCCTCCGCGCCGCGGTGGTCGAGAACAGGCCTTCCGGCCGCAGCAGCAGCACGCCCACCATGATCAGGTAGGGCATCAGCACTTCGGCCTCGGGCAGCAGGTACACCGCAAACGAGCGCGCCAGGCCGATCATCAGCGCCGCCAGCGCCGCGCCGCCGATCTGGCCCAGGCCGGCCGTGG
>CAYPDO010000090.1:7405-11136 GCA_964409495.1 uncultured Bordetella sp. | reverse complement strand
CCTTCACCAGGTGGCCCTTGCCGATGCCGCCGATGCTGGGGTTGCAGCTCATCTGCCCCAGGGTCTCGATGTTGTGGGTCAGCAGCAGCGTGGCGCAGCCCATGCGCGCCGCGGCCAGCGCGGCCTCGGTGCCGGCATGGCCGCCGCCGACGACGATGACGTCGAATGTTTGTGGATGCAGCACGGTGGGGAGGGCGGCGCGGCACAGGCGCCGCCAGATGGGCGGGGGGAGGCGTATTGTAAAAAGCGCCCTCCGGTGCGGGGTGGCGCATTGCACATTGGCCCTGCCCGCCGCCTATCATCCGGCCCCCGGGTTCCTGCCGGTGGCACCCGGTGCACGCCGCGGTCCGCTGCCGGGCATCACGCGCCGCCCCATCCCAACACCTGCCCCATGCACTGCCGCCCCGACTGCGCCGCCTGCTGCATCGCCCCGTCGATCAGCAGCCCGATCCCCGGCATGCCTCAGGGCAAGCCCGCAGGCGTGGCCTGTGTGCAGCTCGACGAGACCCTGCGCTGCCGGCTGTTCGGCCGCCCGGAGCGACCGGCGGTGTGCAGCTCGCTGCAGCCGGTGGCCGAGATGTGCGGCACCGGGCGTGCGCAGGCCATGCGCTGGCTGGCACAGCTCGAGGCCGACACCACACCGCCCGCCGCGGGGTGATGCCCGCCCGCAGCCGCGGCAGCCCGCAGTCACTCAGCCGCTGGCGGCCACCGCATCATCGCCACGGCCATCCCACCAGCGGTCGAAGAAGTAGTGCGCCACGGTGTTGCACAACGGCTCCACCACCGTCAGCGCGCCGGCCACGCTCACGCTGCCGGTCAACGCATAACCCACACCGAAGGCGATGCCTACATGCATGGCGCCGAATGCGGCTGACTTGGCCATCCTGGTCTCCTGCCGGTTGAACGATGGGGTGAATTGTGCAAAACCTATTGTCATAAGTTTATCGATAGTTTTTATCGCGCCCATAGTCCGGCCCTAGACTGGCACCGGTCCTGCCCCATCCCCCAGCCCAGCCGTCACGATGCCCCCCGCCGCACCGCCCACCCTGGCCGACCGCCTGTTGCCGCTGTATCCGGTGCTGGCCGAACTGCCGCCCTTGCTGTGCCACGAGGTGCTGGCGCACGAGGCGCAGGTGGTGCAGCTGCCCGAGGGCCAGGCGCTGTTCGACGAAGGCGCACCCTGCCAGGGTTTTCCGATGCTGCTGCACGGCGAGGTGCGTGTCGCACGGGGCAGCCCGCAGGGCCGCTCGCTCGAGCTGTACCGTGTGCTGCCCGGCGAGCTGTGCGTGGTGTCCACGTCCTGCCTGTTCGGCCACAGCGTGCTGGTGGCCCATGGCGCCACGGTGGCACCCACCGAGCTGGCCGTGCTGTCGCCGGCCGGGTTCGAGCGCTGGACGGCCGTGCCGGCCTTTCGCCGCTATGTGTTCGGCGTGTTCGCCGACCGCCTGGCCGATCTGATGGCACTGGCCGAGGCCGTGGCCTTCCAGCGCCTGGACCAGCGCCTGGCCGGCGCGCTGCTGGGCCATGGCACGGTGATCGCCGCCACCCACCAGGCGCTGGCCGACGAACTGGGCACCGTGCGCGAGATCGTCACCCGGCTGCTGCGCCGTTTCGAACGCGCCGGCTGGCTGCGCCTGGGCCGCGAACGGGTCCAGATCGTCGATGCTGCCGCGCTGCGCGCGCTGGCGGCCGGCCAGGCACCGGCTGCGGCGCCGGCCCGGGCCAGACCCGCTCAGTGACCGGAGTCACAGACGCCCGCGCTCCAACGGCGCACAGTGCATGCATCGGCCGCGGGCCGAGCGTTGTCTGGAGGACCCGAGCATGAAACTGAACGTCGGCGGCATCGACCGCATTCTTCGCATCTCGGCCGGCCTGGTGCTGGTCGGTCTGGCAGCCACGGGCACCGTCGGCGCCTGGGGCTGGATCGGCGTGGTGCCGCTGCTCACCGGGGCCGTGGGCTTCTGCCCGCTGTACCCGCTGATCGGCATGAACACCTGCCCGATGAAGAAGACCTGAACACGCCGCGCCGCGTGTGCCACAAGCAAGGGGGCCCGTCGGGCCCCCTTTTGCATGGGCGTGCCAAGCCTGAAGCTTTCGCGCCCGCGGCGGCACGCCGCACAAACAAGAACGGCCCGGAAAATCGTTCCGGGCCGTGAAACCAGCCCCGCGGGCACAGGGCTGGGAGCAAAAAAGGGTTCTGGCTTACCAGCCGTTGCGGGGAAGCAGCGCCTGGCCTTGCGTCACGGTCTTGAGGGTTTGCATGAGGCTTCTCCTGAGGGTTTGCAGTGCGGCGCCGGACATCTGTGGCAGCGCTCGGGATGTATTTCATCAACCGGGCCGCCAGGCCGAAACTGTCAGGTCTTACAGGGCACCTTGCCGCGTGACGTGGCCGCCACACCCGAGATTCATTGAATCAGCCCGAGCCGCAGCGCCTTGAGCACCGCCTGGTGCTTGCTGCTGCACTGCAGCTTGCGCATCGCGTTGGTCACGTGCAGCACCGCCGTGCGCTCGGTGATGCCCAGGATGGCCCCGACCTCCCAGGCGGTCTTGCCTTCCATCGTCCAGCGCAGCGCCTCCAGCTCGCGCGGCGTCAGGTTCGGGCGCTCGGCCGGATCGGGTGCCGGTGACAGCACCCGCATCGCCGCATCCTGGGCATGCACGGCAAACAACTGCAGGTCGGCCACGATGCGGGTGAGCTCGGCACGGTCGGCCGGCAATGGCTTGTCGCGTTCAACGCCCAGCGCGAAGTGCCGGCCTTGCGGCAGGTGCAAGGCCATCGCAATACCGGTGCAGTAACCAAAGCTGGCCTGCTCTTCCCAGAGCTCGCCCAGGCCGCTTTGCGTGTAGGTATCCTGGCTCCAGACGATGGGCATCGAGTAGCGTCGGCAATGCTGCATCACCGGATCGCGGCGCATCGCCGGAACGTCGTTGATCGACTCGGCATATCCGCGCGGCGCGTTGTCGACGGACACGATCTCCGACCGGCCGATCCCCAGATCGAACACCGAAATCGCCGACACCGTGTTGAACCCCAACTCGCGGGCGAAGCGCACCACCTCGCCGCGGAATTCATCCCGACTGCCGGCCCCGAGAACGGATGCGTAACCCCCTTGAAGCATGCCCAACGATCAATCCGAGCAGGCCGCCACGCACTGCCCCTGAAAGGGTTTACATGTTTTCATCCAATGATGCTTGCCGAAAACTGCGGGCATGCCAATCACTGTCGTGGAGACCTCGATGAACAACAACAACGCGACGCCCCACTGCCCCCCCTGGGCTGTACGCGCGTGGCCGCCGCTATTGTGGCAGCTTGGAAAGAATAATTCGTTACCGTTGCAGCATCTGTGCACACAGGTCAGCCCTTCAGGCGATCCCGCATTCCGCACCACCGGCCAGACCCTGTGGGCGGCCGAGTGCGGCGAGGGCCAGGCGGCCATGGCCTGGGACTGGGTGGAGCTGAGCGACGGCGTGTTCGCGATGGCCGACCCGATGGCCATCGTCACCAACCTGCGCCTGGTGGACGACTGCGGCGAGATGCTGCCTGCCCTGGAAACGGCGCGACAGATGAACGTCATCGTGCACGGCCTGGCCTGGCAACAGGCGGTGGAGCATGCGCTGGTCAACCCGGCACCGCGCGCCGCCACACCGGTGCGCTGGTTCGTGCCGCGCGCGCAGTCCGGCATGCCACCGGCGCGGTCTGGCCGCGCCGCCAGCGCGCATTGAGCCTGGCC
>CAYPDO010000090.1:0-7305 GCA_964409495.1 uncultured Bordetella sp. | reverse complement strand
CCCGCACTCAAGTCGCGAGGCATGGACACACACCACCTCGTCTGCCCGCACTGCGGCGCCACCAACCGCGTTCCGGCCAACCGCCTGGGCGACGGCCCTGACTGCGGCCGCTGCCACCAGCCGCTGCTCAATGGCG
The DNA here is from genome assembly GCA_964409495.1 of uncultured Bordetella sp. Classification (GTDB taxonomy): domain Bacteria; phylum Pseudomonadota; class Gammaproteobacteria; order Burkholderiales; family Burkholderiaceae_C; genus Pseudaquabacterium. The sequence continues at coordinate 7,169 of CAYPDO010000090.1, read as the reverse complement.
AGCCGCTCACCTTGACCGATGCCAACGCCGCCAAGCTGCTGGCGCAGAGCACGCTGCCGGTGCTGGTGGATTTCTGGGCGCCGTGGTGCGGCCCATGCCGGCAGATGGCGCCGCAGTTCGAGGCGGCAGCGCGTCAGCTCGCGGGCCAGGTGATCTTTGCCAAGGTCGACAGCGATCAGAACCCTCAGCTGGCCGCGCAGTTTGGCATCCGCAGCATCCCCACGCTGGTCAAGCTGCAGGGCGGGCGCGAGGTGGCGCGCCAGTCGGGCGCGCTGCCGGCCAGCCAGATCGTCGCGCTGGCCACACGCTGAGCGCCTTGGGGCCATGGCCCCGAGGCCGCGGCCAGCGGGCATGCTGCGCGCGAAGGCGCGCCCGCGCTAGTAGCCGCGCGCCCGATCCACCGGGTTGGGCAGCGGGCGGGCCTCGGCCAGGGCCTGCAGACCGGCCACGAACTGCGCCGCCACCGTGGCCATCGAGGACTGCGCCGCGATGTGCGGCGTGATCGTGATGCCGGGCTGGGCCCACAAGGCATCGTCGGCCGGCAGCGGCTCGCGCTGCTGCACGTCCAGCGCGGCGCCGGCCAGCTGGCCGCTGCGCACCGCGGCGATCAGGTCGGCCTCGACCACATGGCCGCCGCGGGCGATGTTCACCAGATAGCTGCCACGCGGCATGGCCGCGAAAGCCGCGGCGTCCAGCAAGCCGGCGGTGGCCGGCGTCAGCGGCAGCGCGTTGACCACGATATCGCTGCCGGCCAGGAAGTCGTGCAGCGCCGTGCCGTCGCGCCGCCAGCCACGCACCGCAAAACCCAGCGCGCCGAGCACGCGGCCCACCTCGCGCCCCACCTCGCCATAGCCCAGCACGCCCACGCGGTGGCGGGCGGCGGCCATGGGCTGGCGCGTCCAGTCGCGCTGCGCTGCCTGGGCGCGGTAGCGCGCCAGGCCACGCACATGGTCCAGCACCACGGCGGCCACGTACTGGGCAATGCCCAGTGCCTGGTCGGGATCGACGATGCGGCTGATCGGCACCTGCGCCGGCAACCCGGGCACCAGCAGCTTCTCGACACCGGCGGCCATCGCGCACACCCAGCGCAATGCCGGCAGCCGCCCGGCCAGGGCGGGCGGCATGGCCCAGCCCAGCACCACGTTGACGCGGGCCAGGTCGGACTCGGGCAGGTCGCTGCGCCAGCGCAGCAGCTCGGCATCGGGGCGCAGCGCCGACACGGCGGCCACCAGGCCGTCCTCCATCGGCTTCATCGGCACCAGCAGCAGGATCACGGGCTTCATGGCGTCGCTCATCTTGAGGGTTGGGGCGCAGCGCAGGCGTTCAGTGCCCGGCGGCGGCGCGCTGTTGCGCCAGCGCGATGAACCAGTCCACGCACTGGGCATTGGCCATCGCGTCGCGCTTCATCACCGCATCGGGGTCAGCGCCCATCAGCAGCTTCTTGACCGGCAGCTCCATCTTCTTGCCCGACAGCGTGCGCGGGATGGCCGCCACCTGGAACACGTCGTTGGGCACATGGCGCGGCGACAGCGCCTGGCGCACCTCGGCCTTGATGCGCGCGGTGAGCGCCGCATCGAGCACCATGCCCGCGCGCAGCACGACGAACAGCGGCATCCAGCTCTCGCGGCCGAGGTATTCAAGGTCGACCACCAGGCTGTCCAGCACCTCGGGCAGGGCCTCGACGGCGCGGTACAGCTCGGCCGTGCCCATGCGCACGCCGTGGCGGTTGATGGTGGCGTCGCTGCGGCCGTAGATCACCGCACCGCAGGTGCCGGTGTCGGCGTGCGGCACCAGGCGCAGCCAGTCGCCGTGGCGCCAGACCCCCGGGTACATGTCGAAGTAGCTGTCGTGCAACCGCCGGCCGTCGGCATCGCCCCACAGGCACAGCGGCATCGAGGGCATGGGCTTCACGCACACCAGTTCGCCGACCACGTCGGTCAGCGGCTGGCCGTCCTCGCTCCAGGCCTGCACCGCGGCGCCCAGGCAGCGGCAGCCCATCTCGCCGGCCACCACCGGCAGCGTGGGCACGCCGGCCAGGAAGGCGCCGGCAAAGTCGGTGCCGCCCGAGATCGACGTGAGCCAGATGTCGCGGCCCTCGCGCCTGGGCAGGTGGCCCCAGATCCAGCGGTAGCTGTCTTCCGACAGCGGCGAGCCGGTGGAGCCCACGGCGCGCAGCCGCGACAGATCGGCCAGCTGCATCGGCTCGACGCCGGCCTTGGCGCACGAGGCATAGAAGGCCGCACCGGCGCCGAAGAAGCTCACGCCGGCCAGGCCGGCAAAGCGCCACAGCGTGGACCAGTCCTGCGCGCCCGGCGTGCTGCCTGCCGGGTTGCCGTCAAAGATGCACAGCGTGGTGCCGCCCAGCAGGCCGGCCACCTGGCTGTTCCACATGATCCAGCCGGTGGTGGAAAACCAGTGGAAGCGCTCGCCGGTGAGCAGCGTGGGGCCCACGTCGTTGTGCAGCGTGCCCAGCTTCAGGCCTTCCAGCATCACGCCGCCATGGCCATGCACGATGGGTTTCGGAAGACCCGTGGTGCCGCTGGAATACACCACCCACAGCGGCTGGTCGAAGGGCAGCCACTCGGGCACGAAGGCGGCCACCGCGTCATCGCCCAGGCCATCGCCGCGCAGCAGCGTGGCCAGGTCATGCGCCTGGCGGCCGGGCCCGGCGAAGGCCTGCGCATCGGCGCCGGCATCCACACGCGCCCACAGCACCACATCGCGCACGCTGGGCAGGCCGGCCAGCAGCTCGGCCAGCACGGCGCGGCGGTCGTAGGCCTGGCCGCCCCAGCGGTAGCCGTCGGCCGCGATCAGCACCATGGGCTCGATCTGGCGGAAGCGGTCGAGCACCGCCACCGGCCCCATGTCGGGCGAGCACACCGACCACAGCGCGCCGATGCTGGCGCAGGCCAGGAAGGCCACCGCCGTCTCGGGCGTGTTGGCCAACACGGCGCACACGCGGTCGCCGCGCTGCACGCCCATGCCGCGCAGCGCCAGCGCCAGGCAGGCCACCTGGCGCCGCAGCGCGGGCCAGCTCAGCTCGCGCAACTGGCCGGCGGCCAGCAAGGGCTCGTCGGCGAACACGATGGCCGGGTGGCCGGCGGCGTGCAGCGCATCGGCATGGCGCAGCACCTGCTGCGCGTAGTTGACCTGGGCGCCGTTGAACCACTTCGCGCCGGGCATGCGCTCGGCATCGAGCACCTGTGCGGCCGGTGTGGGCGACTGGATGTCGAAGTAATCCCAGATCGATTGCCAGAAGGCCGGCAAGTCATCCACCGACCATTGCCACAGATCCTCGTAGCGGGCGAAGTGCAGGCCGCGATGCTCAGCCAGCCACTGCTGGTAGCGCGTGATCTGCGGCGTGGGTTCAGGTGGTGGGGTCGTCGGCGGCGGGAACATCCAGGTAGCGCCAAATGTCGCGCATGAAGGGGTGGCGCCAGTATCCGCGCGTGCCCGGTTGCAGCACATCGGTGGCGACGCGGTGGCCGTGCACCTTGTAGGGCATGTAGGCCGCCAGCAGGTTCTTGGCCTCGCGCATCAGCGCGGCGCGCTCGGGGCCGTCGGGCAGGCGCTTCTGGCGCTCCACCAGCCGGTCGTAGGCGGGCAGCGCGAAGCGGCTGTCGTTGGATTCGCCGGCATTCGGACCGTAGGCCGTGTCGAGGAAAAAACCGCCATCGGGCGAGGCCGCGCTCCAGGCAAAGCCCCACATCATCAGCGTGCCGCTGCGCGTGAGCTTGAGCAGCTCGCTCCAGGTGCTGATGCGGAAGGTGATGCGGATGCCGATGCGGTCCATCGAGCGTTTCCACACCTCGTTGGCCAGGCGGTCGCGCTGGGTGCTCTGGCTGGCCCTCTCCAGCACCAGCGGCGAGCCATCGGGCATCTCGCGCCAGCCGTCGCCGTTGCGGTCCACATAGCCGTAGGCGTCGAGCAGGGCCTTGGCGCGCGCCGGGTCGTGGTCGCCCATCTCGCTCTTGTAGGCCGGGTCGTAGCCGAAGGTGAAGGGCGCGATCAGCGACTGCCCGGGAATGGCCTGCCCGCCCAGCACATGGTCGATGTGGGCCGCGTGGTCGAAGCCCAGCGCCACCGCGCGGCGCAGCGCCACCTTCTCGGGCGTGTAGCCGCCCACCACCGGGTGGGTCATCGTGAAGTAGCTCATGCCCATGTCGGCCATGGGCTGGCGCTGCATGCGCACGCCGCGCCGCGCCAGATAGGGCGCCAGCGTGCCGTTGGGCGCCACGTGCTTCACCAGCCCGAACGGCACCTGCAGCATGGCGTAGCGGCCGTTGACGAAGCTGAGCCAGCGCGGCTGATCCTCCTCGACCACCTCCACCACCACCTCGTCCACGCGCGGCAGGCGCTGGCCGGCCAGCTCAGCGGCCAGGGCCTGCTGCAGCGGCTGCGCGGCCGGCTGGCCCTGGTAGACCTCGCCGCGGAAGCTGGGCGAACGCTCGAACTCGATGCGCGAGCCGCGCACCCAGCGCTTGAGCTTGAACGGCCCGGTGCCCACCGGGTGCGCGCCCATCTGCGCCGCGCCGTAATGCGCCACCACCTCGCGCGCGATCGGGGCGCAGTAGGGCGTGGCCAGCAGGTACGGAAAGCGCGGATCAGGCGCGCCCAGCGTGAAGCGCAGGGTGTAGCGGTCCAGCGCGCGCAGGCCTTCCACCTCGCTGTCGTAGTCGAACGCGCTCCTGTCGCGCAGCGCGCGCTCGCGCAGCGCGGCCAGGCCCGGCAGCTTCAGCGCCTCGAACTGGTAGAGGTCGCCCGATTTGTGCTGCGGATCGAAGAAGCGCTTGATCGCATACACATAGTCGGCCGCCACCAGCTCGCGCGGCCGGCCGCCGAAGGCCGGATCGTCGCTGTAGAAGATGCCCGGCCGGATGCGCAGCGTGAACACCCGGTGGTCGGCCGAGGCCTCGGGCAGGGCCTCGGCGGTGCGCGGCACCAGGCGGGCCGGCAGCGCCAGGTAGTCGTAGCCCAGCGGCGGCTCCAGCATCTGCGCGATCAGCGTGATGGAGTAGTAGTCGCTGTTGACCTGCGCCGGGTCGAAGCCGGTCTCGGGCGCGGGGTGCGCCAGGCGCAGCACCTTGCGCCCGGGCCCGGCGCGGGCCGGCACGGGCAGCGCGGCCACCGACGCCCCCAGGGCCAGGCCCTGCAGCCAGCGGCGCCGCGCCTGGGGATCCATCTCAGGCCTTCGGGCGCCGGCTCTCGTCGATGTCGACCAGGTGCCACCACTCCCAGTTGTAGACCGGGCGGCGGTAGCCCAGCACCCAGGGGTGCAGCAGGTCGGTGGAGAAGCGGTGCACGTGGATCTTCTGCGGCATGTAGGCCACCGCGATCTTCTTGGCCTCCAGCATCAGCGCCGCGCGCTCGGGGCCATCGGGCAGCACCTTGATGCGGTCATACAGCTCGTCGTAGCGCGCATGCTTGAAGCGCGCCATGTTCTGCCCCGCCGACTGCGGCCCGTACAGCCGCGCCATCGAGCTCTGGCCATCCAGCCGGTCGGCCGACGAGCCCAGCATCCACAGCTGCAGCTTGCCGGCACGCGCGGCTTTCAGGTTCTCGGGGAACTTGCCGATCTTGAAGCGCACGCGCAGGCCCAGCGCGTTCATGTTCTTCTTCCACAGCTCGTCGTACTGGCGGTTGATCTGGTCGGGCTGGGTGGCCACTTCCAGCTCCAGCGGGCTGCCGTCGGGCAGCTCGCGCCAGCCGTCGCCATTGCGGTCCACATAGCCATAGGTGTCGAGCAGCGCGCGGGCGCGTGCCGGGTCGTAGTCGCCGTTCTCGCTCTTGAAGCCGGGGTCGTAGCCGCTGGTGTTGGGCAGCAGCATCGACTGCGCCGGAATCGCCTGCCCACGCCGCACCAGCCGGATCTCACGCTCCACGTCGATGCCCAGGCCGATGGCACGGCGCAGCGCCACCTTGTCGGCCGTGTAGCCGCCCACCACCGGGTCTTCCATGTTGAAGAAGGTGAAGCCGCAGTCGGCGTTCAGGCTGCGGTAGCCCTGCACGCCGCGCTTGGCCAGGTTGGGCGCCACCTTGCCGCCCGGCATCGCGATGTTCACGTAGTCGATCGGCATCTCGCTGGCCGTGGTGGCCAGCGCATCGACCTGCGCGTTCAGGAAGGACAGCCAGCGCGGCTGGTTCTCCTCGATCACCGACAGTTCCACGCGGTCGATCATCGGGATGCGCTGTCCCTTGAAGCGCGCCAGGATGGCCTGGCCCTCGGCATCGTCGGGGGCCGGATCGGCCTCGTAATAGCGTTCGCGGTAGTGCGGGTTGCGCTCCAGCGCGATGAAGGACGAGCGCCGCCACTGCACCACACGGTAGGGCCCGGTGCCCACCGGGTGCTCGATGATCTTGTCGCCGTAGAACTCGACCACCTCGCGCGCGATGCCGCCGAACAGGTCGCTGTTGCACAGGTCCTGCATGAAGCGCGGGCTGGGCCGCTCCAGCACGAAGCGCAGGGTGAGGTCGTCCAGCGCCTGCATGCCCTCGATGGGCTTGTCGTAGTCGAAGGGCTTCTTGCTCTTCAGCGCGTCCTCGCGAAGGCCGGCCAGGCCCTTGTAGCCGATCTCCAGCATGCTGCCGAACAGCGGGCTCTTGTTCTCGGGGTCGACGAAGCGCTTGAGCGCGTAGACGAAGTCGGCCGCACGCAGCGGCCGCTTCTGGCCCTTGAAGGCCGGATCGGGCGCGAAGAACTGGCCCGGCTTGAGCTTGACCGTCCACACCGTGTAGTCGGCGTTGTGCTCGGGCATGCCGTCGGCGGCCAGCGGACGGATCTTGGGCGGCCGCGCCAGGTGGTCGTAGCCGTACAGCGCCTCGTAGATGTGCTCGGTGACGGCACGCGAATAGACGTCGACGATGCGCGCGGGGTCCAGGCTGGTCTCGGGGTTGCGCAGCGGCAGGCGCAACACCTTCTGCGCGCCGGCACCTGGCGCACTGGCGGCGGCCGACGCGGCCGGCGCGGTGGCCGCACGCGCAGCGGCGGCGGCCATCGTCGCGCCGCCGGTCATCAGGCCCAGCGCGGCCAGCAGGCGGCGGCGCGCGCGTTGCGACGGGGGCAGGGGTCGGCGGCTCATCGGGCCTTCTCCAGGGCAGTGGTGTCGATGTCGACGTAGCGCCAGAACTCGCGCATGAACGGGTGGCGGCGGTAGCCCACCACCTGCGGG
>CAYPDO010000089.1:0-11170 GCA_964409495.1 uncultured Bordetella sp. | reverse complement strand
CCGGGCGCGCACCGGCGCTTCCTGAACCTGAATCCTCCTTCAACATCCTGCACGGAAGAAGTCACCACCATGAGCAATGCACTGTTTTCCCTCGCCGGCCGCGTGGCCCTGGTCACCGGCGGCTCGCGCGGCATCGGCCGCATGATCGCCAAGGGCTTTCTCGAGCAGGGCGCGCGCGTCTACATCTCGGCGCGCAAGGCCGAGGTGTGCCAGGCCACGGCCGACGAGCTGTCGGTGCACGGCCAGTGCATCGCCATCCCGGCCGACATCGCCACCCGCGAGGGCCTGGCCACGCTGGTGGCCAGCATCTCGGCGCGCGAGCCCAGTCTCGACATCCTGGTCAACAACGCCGGCGCCGCGTGGGGCGCGCCCTTCGATGAGTTTCCCGAGGCCGGCTGGGACAAGGTGGTCGACCTGAACATGAAGACCCCGTTCTTCCTGACCCAGGCCCTGCACGCCCAGCTCAGCGCCGCCGGCCGGCGCCAGCCGGCCAAGGTGATCAACATCGCCTCGATCGACGGCCAGACCGTGAACCCGCTGGAGACCTACAGCTACGCCGCCAGCAAGGCCGGCCTGATCCACCTGACCAAGCGCATGGCGCTGCGCCTGGTGCAGGACAACATCGTGGTCAATGCCATCTGCCCCGGCGCCTTCGCCAGCGAGATGAACCGCGCTGCGCGCGACGAGGCCGAGGCCGTGGCCGCGCGCATCCCGGCGCGCCGCATCGGCGTCGACGACGACATGGCCGCCGCCGCCATCTACCTGGCCAGCCGCGCGGGCGACTATGTGGTGGGCACCACGCTCACCGTGGATGGCGGCGTGAACCTGGTGCGCTGACAAGGCGTGCATGCACCTGCTGCGCGGGCTCATGGCGGCCCTGCGCTCCTCGCCGTACGGGTGTACGGCTGCGGTGCTCGAACCACCCTGAGCCCGCTCGCGACGGTTCCTTCAGGCCTTGTGCACGCCATGCACCGGGCGCCGCTTTCCTGCATTCGATTGCGGCGTGCATCCCCGCCACAGGCGCGCACTGGCGCGGCTAGGCATCGCCAGGCATAAGCGGTATCGTGGCCCGCTCAGGGGCGGGCGTTCCTCTGCAGTACCGGGCCGGCTCCTCGTTCTCACAGGCGGGGGTGAGCTTGGTCGAACGTTCCAAGGTGCTGCTGGTCGACGACGACCCCACCGTGATCACGGTGCTGGGTCGGCTGCTGGAGGGCTTTGCGCGGCTGCGCTTCGCCACCGGGGGGATCGAGGCCCTGCGCCTGGCCGCCGAGTGGCAGCCCGACCTGGTGCTGCTGGACGTGCAGATGCCCGACCTGAGCGGTTTCGAGGTCTGCGCCCGGCTCAAGCGCGATCCGCTGCTGGCCGACGTGCCGGTGATCTTCATCACCGCCCACGACGACACCGAGCAGGAGCTGCTGGGCCTGGAGCTCGGCGCGGTGGATTTCATCGGCAAGCCGCCGCGCGGGCCGCTGGTGCTGGCGCGGGTGCGCACGCACCTGCGCGTCAAGCAGATGGCCGATGCGCTGCGCGTGGCCGCCGCCACCGACGGCCTCACCGGCCTGGCCAACCGCCGCCGCTTCGACGAGGTGGCGCCGCGCGAATGGCTGCGCGCCCAGCGCTCGGGCGCGCCGCTGTCGCTGCTGCTGGTCGACATCGACCATTTCAAGGCCTACAACGACCATTACGGCCACCCCGCTGGTGATCGCTGCCTGCAGGCCGTGGCCGAGGCCATGCGCCGCGTGGTGCACCGCCCGGCCGACCTGCTGGCGCGTTTTGGCGGCGAGGAGTTCGTGGTGCTGCTGCCCGAGACCAGCGCGCGCGGTGCCGGCGCCGTGGCGGTGCAGCTGCTGCAGGCGGTGGACGGGCTGGCGTGGCCGCATGCGGCCTCGCCGGTGGCGGCCACGCTCAGCGTGTCGGTGGGCCTGTGCAGCCATGACGGCGCGGCCTGCGCGGCAAGCGCGCAGGGCGGCGCCGCGCCGGCCGGCACCGGCAGCCAGCCGGCCGGGACCGCGCCCACGCCCACGCTGGAGCGCCTGCTGGCCGCTGCCGACCAGGCGCTGTACGCCGCCAAGAAGGCGGGCCGCCACGGGGCCTGCCAGCTGGCCCTGGCCGATGAAGGCCATGCCGAGCGTGCACAACGCGTGGGCGCCGCGGCGCCGCCGCCCTGCGCCGAGCTGCCCTGCGCCGAGCCGCGCCGTGCCTGAGATCCCCGCCGACCGCGCCGACCCGGCCTCGGGCACCGTGTCGGGTGCCGACCGGCCGCTGCGGCCCTGGCTGGGCACGCTGCTGGTGGCCATCGTCGGGCTGCTGCTCACCGCGGCACTGGCGGCGCGCCAGTCCGAGGCCAACCAGCGCTGGGTCAACGAGCGTTTCGAGGCCCTGGCGCTGCGCCTGGCCGATCAGCTGCAGGCGCAGCTGCAGACCTACGAGTACGGCCTGCGCGGCGCCCGCGGCGCCATCCAGGCGGCGGGCGAGCAGGGGGTGAGCCGCGGCTCGTTCCGCACCTACCACCTGTCGCGCGACATCGAGCGCGAGTTCCGTGGCGCGCACGGCTTCGGCTTCGTCCGGCGGGTGCCGGCGGCGGACGAGGCGGCTTTCCTGGCCAGCGCGCGCCGCGACGGGGCGCCCGACTTCGCGCTGCGCCAGCTGGCGCCCAACACCGGCGAGCGCTGGGTGATCCAGTACATCGAGCCGGTGGAACGCAACCGCGATGCGCTGGGCCTGGACATCGCCTCCGAGCCGCACCGCCGCCAGGCCGCCGAGCGCGCCATGCTCGATGGCCGCGCCACGCTCACCGCGCCGGTCACGCTGGTGCAGGCCAGCGGGCTGGTGCAGCGCGGCTTCCTGCTGCTGCTGCCGATCTACCGCCCCGGGCCCGGCCCGGGCCAGGCCCCGGCCACCCCCGAGGCGCGGCGCGCGGCGCTGTACGGCTGGTCGTATGCGCCGCTGGTCATCGACGAGGTGCTGCGGAACCTGCCGCTGCGCGACGCGGCCTTTGCGCTGGCGCTGTCCGACCGGACCGACGGCCACGGCGCGGCGCAGCACTTTTTTACCAGTGGCGAGCCCGAGGTGCCGGCGCGCGCCGCGGGCACGCTGCCGGTGCAGCGTTTGACGCGTGCGGTGTTCGGCCGCAGCTGGGACATCGAGCTGCGCGCGCAGCCGCGCTTCGTGGCCGACCAGAACCTGCTCACCCCCTCGCAGGTGGCGGCGGCCGGCCTGCTGGCCACCGCGTTGCTGAGCCTGCTGATGCACCTGGCACGCCAGGGCCGGCAGCGTGCACGCCAGCTGCGCGCCGGCCAGATGCGCCTGGCCACCATCGCCGAGAACTCCAGCGACGCCATCGTCAGCGAATCGCTGGACGGCATCGTCACCGGCTGGAACCGCGCCGCCGAGCGCATCTTCGGCTGGCGTGCGCACGAGGCCATCGGCCGCCCGCTGGCCGGCCTGATCCAGCCCGACGACCGGCCCGACGAGACGCTGCACATCCTGCAGCGCGCTGGCCACGGCGAGACGCTGGCGCCCTTCGACACCCAGCGCCGCCACCGCGACGGCAGCCTGCTGGACGTGTCGATCGCCGCCTCGCCGATCACCGCCGCCGACGGCCGCATCATCGGCGTGGGCAAGACCATCCGCGACGTCAGCGCGCGCCGCGCCGCCGAGCGCCAGCTGCAGGCCCTGACCGCCACGCTGGAGCGCCTGGTGGACGAGCGCAGCGCCCAGCTGCAGGCCGCGCGCCATGATCTGCAGACCATCCTCGATGCGCTGCCCTCGATGGTGGGCTACTGGGACCGCCAGCAGTGCAACCGCTTCGCCAACCGCGCCTACCACCAGTGGTTCGGCGTCGATCCCGACAGCCTTCCCGGGCGCCACATGCGCGATCTGCTGGGCCCGGCGCTGTATGAGCGCAACCGTCCCTACATCGAGGGCGCGCTGGCCGGCCGGGCGCAGAGCTTCGAGCGCGCCATCCCGCACCCCTCGGGCCATGGCGTGCGCCACTCGCTGGCGCACTACCTGCCCGATGTGCGCGACGGCCAGGTGCTGGGCTTCTACGTGCTGGTGCACGACGTCACCGAGCTCACCGAGGGCCGCCAGCGCCTGGCCGACAGCGAGGCCTTTCTTGAACGCGCCGGCCGCGTGGCGCGCGTGGGCGGCTGGCAGTACGAGCTGGCCAGCGGCAAGCTCAGCTGGACCAGCGAGACCCGCCGCATCCACGAGGTGGCGCCCGATTTCGAGCCCGGGCTGGACGATGGCCTGGCCTTCTATCCCTCACCCGGCCGTGAGCAGCTGGCCGCCGCGGTGCAGGCCGCGCTGGACCATGGCCGGCCCTGGGACCTGGAGCTGCCCTTCGTCACCGCCACCGGCCGCGCGCTGTGGGTGCGCGCGGTGGGGGAGCCCGACTACCGCGACGACGCGCCGGCCGACGAGCGCGCGCCGCCGGTGGCCGCGGCCGGTCAGGCCACCGCGCGCCGGCCGCTGCGCCTGGTGGGTGCGCTGCAGGACATCACCGCCCGCCACGAAGCCGATCTGGCGCTGCGCCGGCTGCGTGCCGCCGAGGCCGCCAATGCCGCCAAGAGCGAGTTCCTGGCCAATGTCAGCCATGAGATCCGCACGCCGATGAATGCCGTGATCGGCCTGGCCCACCTGCTGGCGCAGACGCCGCTGGATGCCGACCAGCGTGGCCTGCTCGAACGCATGCAGGGCGCCAGCCAGGCGCTGATGGAGGTGATCGACGCGGTGCTCGACCTGTCGAAGATCGAGGCCGGCCAGATGGCGCTCGAGCAGCAGCCCTTCGAGCCGCGTGCGCTGCTGCACCGCCTGCAGCAGATGCTGGCGCCGCAGGCCCAGGCCAGCGGCCTGTGGCTGCGCGTGCAGGTGGCGCCCGAGGTGCCGGCCTGGCTGCGCGGCGACGCGCTGCGCGTGCAGCAGATCCTGACCAACCTGCTGGCCAATGCGCTGAAGTTCACCCACCAGGGCGGCGTGGACCTGGCACTGTCGTGCCTGCCCGCCGATGGCGCACCCGCGGCTGGCACGGTGCCTGCGCCCGCCGCCGGCATCGTGGCGCTGCACTGCCGCGTGCGCGACACCGGCATCGGCATCGCGCCCGAGGTGCAGGCGCGGCTGTTCACGCCCTTCACGCAGGCCGATGCCTCGACCACGCGGCGCTTTGGCGGCACCGGGCTGGGCCTGTCGATCGTGCGGCGGCTGGCCGAGATGATGGGCGGCGAGGCCGGCGTGCGCAGCACGCCCGGACAGGGCAGCGAGTTCTGGGTCACGCTGCGGCTGGCGCGCGAGCCGGCGGCCGGCCGCCCAGCGCCGGCGGTGGCCGCCGCCCCCGCGCCACCGCTGCTGCAGCCGGCGCTGGCCTGGCCGCCGGCCGAGTCGGCCATGCAGCAGCTGCCCGACGTGCAGGTGCTGCTGGTGGACGACAGCGCGCTGAACCTCGAGGTGGCGCGCCGCGTGCTGCAGGCCGAAGGCGCGCAGGTGCTGTGCTGCAGCGACGGTGCCCAGGCGCTGCGCCGCCTGGCCGACAGCCCGGACGGCATCGACCTGGTGCTGATGGATGTGCAGATGCCGGGCATGGACGGCCACGAGGCCACGCGCCGGCTGCGCGCCGATCCGCGCTGGCAACGCCTGCCGGTGATCGCGCTGACCGCCGGCGCGCTGAGCGCCGAACGCCAGCGCGCGCTGGATGCAGGCATGAACGATTTCATCAGCAAGCCGCTCTCGCCCCAGGCCCTGGTGGCCGCGCTGCGCCGCCATGTCGAACAGGCACGCGGCGCGCCGCTGCCGCTGCGGCCACGCCCGCCGGCTGCGGCGCGTGCGTCGGCCCAGCCACCGCACGCCTGGCCGGCACTGGACGGCATCGATGCCACCGAGGTGGCGCCGCGGCTGAACCACGATGCGGCGCTGTTTGCCCGCCTGCTGCGCCGCCTGCTGCGCGAGTCGGCCGACCTGACACTGGCCGAGGCCTTGGCGCCGCCCGCGGCCGCCCAGGCGCGGCAGGCACTGGCACGGCGCCTGCACGGCCTGCGGGGCACGGCCGCGCTGCTGGGGGCGCAGGCGGTGGCGCGCGCCGCGCAGGCCGCCGAGGCCAGCCTGGCCGCGCCGCCGGCCGGGGCGGCTGATGCCGTTGATGCGGCGGATGCCGCCGTCGCGGCGCGGGCCCTGGCGGTGCTGGCCGACGCCCTGCGCGCACTGGGCACGGCCGCATCGCCCTGGCTTGCGCGCATGGCCCAGGCCTATCCCGCTGCCGAGCCCGGCCAGCCCGGGCGCGAGGTGGATGCCGACGCCCTGGTGGCGCTGATCACGCTGCTGCAGGCGCAGGATTTCGCCGCCGTGGCGGCCTTTGACGCCCTGGCCCCGGCGCTGCGTGCCCGGCACGGTGCCGCGGCCGTCGAGCCGCTGGCCGAGGCCGTGGCCAGGCTGGATTTCCCCGCCGTGGTCGATGGCCTGGCGCGCTGGATGCCGGCGCAGGCGGCTTAGGCGCGCACCATCGGCTGGCCCATGCGCACCGGCACGCCCTCGGCCCAGCCCGGGTTGAAGGTCAGCGGCCCGGCCGGAAACAGCATCACCACGGTCGAGCCCAGCAGGAAGCGGCCCATCTCGGCGCCGCGCGCCAGCGTGATGTCCTGGTCGTCGTAGCGCCACTCGCGCACCGTGCCCGGCCGCGGTGGGTTCACCACGCCATGCCAGGCGGTGGCCATGCTGCCCACGATGGTGGCGCCCACCAGCACCATCACGAAGGGACGGCCGGCCTCGTCGTCGAACAGGCACACCACCCGCTCGTTGCGCGCAAACAGGCCCGGCACGGCGCGCGCGGTGGTGGGGTTCACCGAGAACAGCTCACCCGGCACATGGATCATGCGGCGCAGGCGGCCGGCGCAGGGCATGTGGATGCGGTGGTAGTCGCGCGGGCTCAGGTAGATGGTGGCGAACCAGCCATCGCCAAAACGTGCGGCCAGCGCCTTGTCGCCGCCCACCAGCGCGGTGGCGCTGTATTCATGGCCCTTGGCCTGGAAGATGCGCCCGCGCGAGACGCGGCCGAACTGGCTGATCGCACCATCCACCGGGCACAGCAGCCGCGCGTCGGCCAGCGGCCGGGCACCGGGGCGCAGCGCGCGGGTGAAAAACTCGTTGAACGTGGCGTAGGCGGCCGGGTCGGGGTTGGCCGCCTCCGACATGTTCACGCCGTAGCGGCCGATGAACCAGCGGATCACCGCCGTGGTGCCGGCCCCGCCTGCACGGCTGGCGAGCCGGCCCATGAGGGCGGTGAGGGCGCGCTTGGGCAGCAGGTATTGGGGCAGGACGGCGAGGCGGTCGATCACGGTGGGCACGGTGGAAAGTGGGCGCAGTGTAGCGGCGGGCACCGGCCCTGCCGCCGGCCGCTCCCCCTGTTCAGGCTGAGCATTCGCCCGGGGCCAGGCTGCGCACGGCTGGACACGCGTGCGCCGCCGCGGCTGCCCACAATGCCGCTCATGCCACATGACATGTCCCCGCCGCCCGCCGAGCCCCCGCGCCGCCTGCGCCAGATCGGCCGCGCGCTGGCCCATGTCGAGGCCCACCTCGACCAGCCGCTGGACGCGGCCACGCTGGCCGACTGCGCGGCGATGTCGCGGCACCACTTCCACCGCGTGTTCCAGGCCCAGGTGGGCTGCTCGGTGGTGGCCTACATCACCTGGCGGCGCCTGCAGCGCGCCTGCGCCATGCTGGCCAGCGGCCGCGAGCCGGTGCTGGAGGTGGCGCTGGCGGTGGGCTACGAATCGCCCCAGGCCCTGGCCAAGGCGCTGCGCCGCGAGCTGGGCACCACCGCCACCGCGGTGCGCCGCGGCGATGCGGCGGCCTGGACATCGCTGCTGCTGCCCGGGCGCCTGCCGGGCATGCCCGACCCCTTTTCACCCCGAGGACACACCATGCAAGCCAGCCGCTACGCCACCCTGCCCACCGATGCGCCGCTGGTGGCGCTGACCGCCACCGCGCGCGGCATGGTGGCCCACAGCCTCACACGCGCCGCGCAGCAGGCCTTCGGCGAGCTGATGGGCGCGGTGGGCCAGGCCGGGCTGATGCCGCAGGTGCGCAGCTGCATCGCGCTGTGCCCCGATGAACCCAACGGCCCCGACGATCCGCACTGCCGCTATGTGGCCGGCGTGCTGTTCGGCCATGACCTGGCCACGCAGCAGGGCGATTGCGCGCAGCCGGCGCTGGCGCTGGGCGGCACGCTGGCCTGGCAGGTGCTGGCCGGTGGCCGCTACGCGGTGTTCACCCACCACGGCCCCTACGACACGCTCAGCCGCAGCTGGGATGCGGTCTACCGCGACTGGCTGCCCACCTCGGGCGAACAACTGCGCGACACGCCGCCGCTGGAGCTGTGCATCAACTCGCCCGACACCGTGGCGCCGGCCGATCTGATCACCGAGATCTGGATCCCGGTGGTCTGACGCGGCGGGCGCGCCCGCGGCTCCGGGGGCTCACTTCACGGTCAGCCGCCACAGCGAGGTCACCTCGCGCGAGCGCGCGCGGTGCAGCGGATCGCTGGCATCGCCCGCCTTGGGGTGCTGCGGGCGGATGTCGAGCCGGCCCTCGATCTCCAGGCCGGCGGCGTCGATCCAGCTTTCCAGCTCGGCGCGCGTGCGCAGGCCCAGGTGCTCGGCCAGGTCCGACAGGATCAGCCAGCCCTCGCCGCCGGGCAGCAGGTGCGCGGCCAGGCCGGCGAGATAGCCGCGCAGCATGCGGCTCTCGGGGTCGTAGATGGCGCGTTCCACCGGCGCGGCGGGCTTGGCCGGCACCCAGGGCGGGTTGCACACGATCAGCGCCGCGCGGGCGGGCGGAAACAGGTCGGCCTGCTGCAGCTGCACCTTCTTGTCGAGCTTCAGGCGCTTGAGGTTGTCCTGCGCGCAGGCCAGCGCGCGCGGGTCGTTCTCGGTGGCGATGACCTGGGCCACGCCGCGCTTGGCCAGCAGCGCCGCCACCACGCCGGTGCCGGTGCCGATGTCGAAGGCCACGCCGGCCTTGCCGGCTGCGGTGAGGGCCGGCGGCAGCGGCGCGGCATTGACCAGTTCCAGGTATTCGCCGCGCACCGGGCTGAACACGGCGTAGTGCGGGTGGATCGCGGCGCCGCCCAGCGCATCGATCTTCACGCCCTTCTTGCGCCACTCGTGCGCGCCCACCAGGCCCAGCAGCTCGCGCAGCGAGGCCACGTAGGGGCCGTCGGCCGGGCCGTGCGCTTCCAGGCAGGCCTGGGCCACCTCGGGCGCGCGGCGCAGCGGCACGCTGTGGTCGGCATCGAAGGGCAGCACCAGCATGCCCAGGATGCGCGCGCGCTCGCCCTGGGCCTTGCGGTGCAGGTGGAAGGCCTCGGCCGCCTGCGCCTGCTTGTTCTTGGGGGCTTCGCCCGCGGCCGCGGCCTTGGGCTTGTGCGGCTTGCGCTCCACGCGCCGCGCCAGCGCCTGCAGCAGCAGCCGCGCGTTCTGGAAGTCACCGCGCCACAGCAGGGCCGTGCCCTCGCAGGCCATGCGGTAGGCGGTGTCAGCGTTCATGGTGTCGTCGGCCAGCACCACGCGCCTGGGCGGCCGCGCGCCCGATTCGCTGCGCCACAGCGTGGTGTGGGTCACACCATCGTCGTCGGTCCAGCTGATCGTGGGCGCTTCAGCGGGGGTGGGGGCGGTGCTCATCGGCAGCTTTCTTCGTTCAGGCGCCCGCAGCGGGCGCGTCATGGGAGGGTTGGGCGGCCCAGGCCAGCACGCCCTGGCCGGCAGCGCGGCCGGTGGCAAAGCAGGCGCTGAGCAGGTAGCCGCCAGTGGGCGCTTCCCAGTCGAGCATTTCGCCGGCGCAGAACACGCCGGGTGCGGCGCGCAGCATCAGGTTTGCATCCAGCGCGTCCCAGCGCACGCCACCGGCAGTGCTGATGGCCTCGTCCAGCGGCCGCGGCGCGCCCAGCACGATGGGCAGGGCCTTCAGCGCGGCGGCCAGGCGCGGCGCATCGGCCAGGCCGTCGGCGCCCAGCAGCTCGTGCAGCAGGGCCAGCTTCAGGCCGGCGATGCCCAGGCGGCTTTTCAGGTGCGTGGCCAGGCTGCGCGGGCCGCGCGGGCGCTGCACCTCGGCCAGCACCTGTTCAGCGCGGTGGTCGGGCAGCAGGTCGAGCAGCAGCGTGGCCGTGCCGTGGCTGGCGATGGCCTCGCGCAGCCGCGCCGAGAAGGCGTAGACCAGGCTGCCCTCGATGCCGGTATCGGTGAGCACGAACTCGCCCTGCTGGCGCTGGCGGTGGCCCGCCGCATCGGTGAAGGTGGCGGCCACCGGCTTGACCGGCTGGCCGGCATGGCGGCTGCGCAGGAACTCGCTCCAGCCCACGCGGCCGTCGGCGGCGGGCGCCAGGTCGAAGCCGCAGTTCGCGGCCTTCAGCGGCGCCACGGCCACGCCGCGCGCGGCCAGCCAGGGCACCCAGGTGCCGTCGGAGCCCAGGCGCGCCCAGCTGGCGCCGCCCAGGGCCAGCACGGTGGCCTGCGGGCGCTGCAGCTGCTCACCGGCCGGGGTGGCCAGGCGCAGCGCGCCGTCGTCGGCCCAGCCCAGCCAGCGGTGGCGGGCATGCAGTTGCACGCCGGCCGCGCGCAGCCGGTGCAGCCAGGCGCGCAGCAGCGGCGCGGCCTTCATGTCGCTGGGAAACACGCGGCCCGAGCTGCCGACGAAGGTGCTCACGCCCAGCGCCTGCGCCCAGGCGCGCAAGGCGTCGGCATCGAAGCCACGCACGATGGGCTCGAGCGCCGGGCGTGCCTCGGCGTAGCGGCCCAGGAAGGGCTCGATCGGCTCGCTGTGGGTCAGGTTGAGCCCGCCTCGGCCTGCCAGCAGGAACTTGCGGCCCACCGAGGGCATGGCGTCGTACAGCGCCACCTGGGCGCCGCCGGCGGCCAGGGTTTCGGCCGCCATCAGCCCGGCCGGGCCGCCGCCGATCACGGCCACGCGCAGCCCGGGGCAGGCGGGCGCGCTGGCCGCCGGGGTGGAAGTGCGGGTGTCGGGCATGGGGGCAGGGTTGTACCACCCCCGGGCCTGTCGCGGCGGGCCGGGCGCTCGCGGCGCGTGCCATCGGCGCGCGGCTCCGGGCGCGCCGCAGCGACCGGCCGGGCCGGCCGGCCGGATCAGGCCGTCGTGGGGCGCGGCCGGCGCAGCAGCAGCAGGCTGC
>CAYPDO010000088.1:0-11205 GCA_964409495.1 uncultured Bordetella sp. | reverse complement strand
CACCAGGCCGGCCCAGTCATCGACCAGGCGTTCAGTCGGGCTGTCGATGCGCAGCCAGCGCCCGAACACCAGGGCCTCGACATCCAGCACCATGGGCTCGCGCGCCAGCGCCTGTCGGTCGACCAGCAGCACCACGCGTTGCCAACTGGACATGTCGTCGTCGCGGCTGCTGTCGCTGTCGTCGATGCCCCAATGCACCGTGGGGCGGCGGCGCAGCACCAGTTCACCCAGCAGGATGGCCAGATCGAGCAGCAGCGCGTGCACGATCTGTGGCCCGCAGCGGCTGCTGGCCAGCCAGGCCTGCCGCTCAGGCCGCGCCGGGCCTCGCAGGCCAGGCCAGGTGTTCAGCGTCCATTGGTGCAGGGCGGCCAGCAGCGGGCCGCAGTCACCACGGTTGAGCACCGGCGCAAAGTCGATGCCGTGGGCGGCCAGCAGCGTGTGCAGCGCGGCCAGGCGTTGCTCGCGCTGCTGCATGAAGTGCACGAGGTTGTCGGCCGCCTGCGACGCTGACCATGCGCTGGCCGGCCCGGGGTGGGGCGCCCGATACGGTGGGTAGTCAGCCAGTTGCCGTGCCAGCAGGCCGCCGGCCGGGGCCACATGGGATGAAGCGAAGAGTCGGGACAACCAGGTGGCCATGGTGCGCAGCGGAGCGAGGGGTGGGCCGCCCGCGTTCAGGGGCCACGCCGCACTGTATCGAAGGTGGCGCGTCCTGCGGCGTCACCGCCCCAAGCGCCACCCACGCCACCGATGATGGCGCCGATGGCTGTGCCCACGCCCGGCAGGATGGCGGTGCCGATGGCCGCGCCGGCCGCAGCGCCGCCCCAGCCGCCCAGGGCCCCGCCAGCGACACCGCTCGCGGCGCGTCCGGTGTTCACGCCGATGCGGTTGCCGTCGGCACGATAGGCCGAGCCGATCTCGATCACGTCCATGGCCAGGCCGACCGGCCGTGCCACGCGCCCCACCACCTCCAGCGTGCTGCCAGCCTGGCGCACGGTGCGGTTCACGGTCAAGGCCTCGATGTCGCGCACGGCCTCACTGGTGATGCGACCGTTGGCGCCATCGAGCCCGGTGCGACCGACCTTCGATTCGATCTCGATGCGCTGGCTGTAGCGCGGGTCGGCATTGGGCACGTCCACCACCACATCGACGATGCGGCCGTTGGCACGTGGCTGCTGGGTGCTCACCACGCTGCCTGGCGTGCTGTAGCGCGCCGCCGTGGCCTGTTCTGCCAGCGCGCCATTGACATTGTTGGCCACTCCGTAGGACACGCCCGAGCTGGCGCTGAGCGAGCCCGCCGGCGCGGCATAGACGCGATCGGCCACCTCCACGCCGCCGCGCTCCAGCAGGCTGGTCAAGCCGCTGGTGAAGCCACCCTTGCCGGTCCAGGCGCTGGTGGTGCCTTCCCAGCGCTTGATCAGGATCGGGTTGTCGACCAGAGTCTGCCGGCCAAGGCCTGCCCACTGCTGACCGGCCGCCCACAGCCCGCCAGGCCCGGGCACCGAGTTGCCAGCGTCGCCATAGAGCAGGGGCGACGCCGTGCCGCTGCCCGAGCCGAAGCCCTGGTAGCCGGTCTGCATCAGGGTGGCGGACGTGCCGGGCGTGTAGGCCGCGGTCATGAAGCCGCCGGCCCAGGCGCTGGCCTGCCGCGCCTGCGCATCGGCTTCGGCAATCTTGGCCGCCGCCGCCTCACGCGCACGCTGCTCCAGCTCGGCCTTCACCGCCAGGCCGCTGCTGTTGCTGGCAATCAGGCGGCCGCCGGTGCGGGCGAGTGCGGCCAGGTCGGCATCGGAGCGGCTGCTCAGGTCGGCCATCTGCAGCTCCTGGCCCACGCGCAGGATCGGGCTGCCCCACTGGTTGAGCTTCAGGCCGTTGTCGATGGCCATCTGCGCCAGGCCGGCGCGCCAGTGGTCGCCGTAGTGGGCACGGGCGATGGCTTCCAGCGTCTGGCCGCGGCTGACCACGGTGGTGGCCGGGGCGCTGGGGGTGGCGGCCTCGGGCGGGGTGGCGGCCGGCGCCTCGGCGGCGGCGTCTGCCTGCACCTGCGTGGCGGTGCTGTCGCTGCCGCCGGCGTCGTCGGGCTGCGGCGCCTGGGGCTGTGCGGCGCGGGCCTGGGCTTGCGCCTGGGCGCGCGCTTGCTCCTGCGCGCGGCGCTGGGCCGTGATCTCGTCGGCCTGGCGGCTGGCGGCCTGGGCCGCGGCCATGCCGCTGGCCAGGCTTTGCGCCGCATCGAGCTGGCCGCGGCCAAGCGCCTGCACGGCGCGCAGCCCGGTCACCACCTCGCTGGCGGTGCTGATCTGGGCGGCCAAGCTGCTGTCCTTGCCCATGGCGCTGCCGGCCAGGCCCAGCGTGCCACCCAGCGCGCCCAGCGCATCGCCGTTGCGCACCGCATTGCGCACGGCCACAGCCTGCTGCACATAGCCGCCCACGGTCTGCAGCGTCTGGAGGGTGGACGAGGCCTGCGTGCCGCTGCCGAAGGCGCCGCCGGCCAGGCTGAGTGCCGCGCCGATGTCCTTGTTGGCGATGGCGTTGTAGGCCATGTTCAGCTTGCCGGCCGCATCGGCCACGCTCTTGATCGCGCTGACGGTGCTGGCACTGGCGCCCAGGCTGCCGGCGATGTTGGCCGCGCCGCCGGCCACGCTGGCCACGGCGCCCAGCACCGCGCCCCAGCTCTTGTTCTTGATGCCCTGGTAGGCCATGTAGGCCGCGCGCACCACGTCGACGATGCGCACTGCCAGCTGCACCACCGGGATCGGGATGAAGCGGCAGATCATCAGCACCGCGGCAAACAGCTTGCTCTGCATCAGCTGCTTGAAGCCTTCCTTGACCGCCGAGATCACCGCCTTGGTGGTCTCCTTGACCGCCTTGGCCACGGTCTTGACGGTGTTCACCACCGCCTGCACGCCTTCCTTGAAGCCTTCGCGCACGCGCTGGAAGTTCAGTGTCATCAGCCCGGTGGCCACCTTGAAGGTGGACTTGACGACGCTGACCGCCCCCTTGACCACGGCCTTGACGATCTTCTTGATGCCGCCGGAGATGGCCTTGCGCAGCTTCTTGAACCAGCCGTACTCCACCTGCACCTGGCGGCCGTTGAGCATCACGGTGCCATGGTCGTTCTCGGCGCGCAGATCGGCCAGCTGCTGGGCGTTCACGGCATCGCCATGCATCAGCTTGGCGAAGATCTCGCCTTCGTCGCCGGCGGCGTCCACGGTGTTGATGCGCGCATCGATGGCGTGGCCCAGTTCCTCCATCAGCAGGCGCTGAGCGGTGTCGGCGTCACCGTGCAGGGTTTCGCGGCTGATGTAGATGGTGTCTTCGGCCTGCACATAGGCGCCGCGGGCCGCGCCATCGGCGGCCTGGGTGCCCGACAGATCGGCCAGTTGCTGGGCCGAGGCGATCTGGATCTTGGGCGCCCACGAGAAGTCACCGGCCAGGGCCTGCTGGCGCAGGGTCTCGGCCTTGGCGGCGTCGAACCTGTCGCCAAAGGCCTGGCGCAGCGTGGTGTTGAACGCGCCGGCATCGGAGGCCGACGCGGCAAAGCGCTGCTGCATTGCGCTGGTGACGCGGGACAGGGCCAGCGCGTCGGCGGCGGCGGCCTGCCGGGCCTGCAGCTTGACCACGCTGGCCTGCAGGCGCTGGCGCAGCTGGCCCAGGCCGCGCAGCCAGCCAAAGCGGCCGCGCACTGGCAGCGTGCTTTCGGTGGGCTGCAGCGCGGCGTGGCGCAGTTCGGCACTCTGCTGCGCGCGCTCGGCGCGCTGCGCCAGCATGGCGCGGATGCGGCCCAGCCAGCCACCATGCACCGGGCGCGGGCTGATCAGGGTGGGGGCAGCCTGCAGCCAGCTGCTGCGCGGACCGTGCGGCAGCGCCTGGCGGTGCCAGCGTGCGCGCGGAAGCTGCGCGCTTGCTGAGGACAGGGGGTCGGACGTCGCGCCGGCCATGGCCGTGCGGTCCGGGCCGGCCTGGCCGACACGGTCTCGGGTTTCGATCTGCATGGATCCTCCTCGCGGGTTGGCCGCTCACGCGCTGTGATGCGACAGGCGACAAGATGTGCGTCCGATGAGCGGACGCTGATTCCCTGTCCGAGGCGATTCTTCGAGGCCGGTGGCCTGGATGTCAGATGCGCAGATCAAACATCTGTATCCACATGCTGCGTCGTTTGGAAGTTGGGTGTTCGCGGCCTGCCTGCAGCTGGTTTCAGTTCCAGCTGTGCGTCCAGGCCGGGGGCACGGCAAAGTACTGGTCGTACTCCTTGCGCGCCGGCGGCGGCAGGCCTGACCAGAAGGCGTGCGCCTCGCCGAGGCAATCCTCCCCCTTGCCCATGCGCCAGAAGATGTCGGCGGGGTCGATCTCGGGGTGCTGGATCCAGGGTGGTGCCACGAAGCTGGCTGGCGCCGGTGGCAACTCGGCGCGAACCTGTTCAAGCAATCGTCCGAGCCTGTTCAGGCCATGGCCATCGCCGCCATCGCCCCAGCAGGCGTCGTTGGCCGTGTGCTCGACGAGCATTGCGCCGCGCGTAGAGGCCAGCACGCTGGCCAGATCGGGATGCTGCGCGAACTTGGCGCGCAGGGCGGTGAGCATGACCTCGTCGCGCACGGCGGGCCAGTCGGGGCGCATGGATCGCCGTGTGCGGTCGCGGCCGATCTGCGCCGCCGCAAAGGGCGTGGGTGCGGCATGGACGGCATCGACATCGCCGGCATCGCTGAACTTCGCGGCCTGGAAGAAGTGCTCCGTCGTGGCCCAGGTGCGGCCGCCCAGCACGACGGGGTGGCGCGAAAAGTTCGAGAAGCAGCCGTAGGCCTTGTTGGTCTCGTAGAAGTGCAGGGTGATCATCGCGGGCGGGTGGGCTGTTCCTGGCACGCGCAGCCCCAGCGCGGCGGCTCAGCCATGAGCTTGTTGGGCATCGGGCCACCAGGGTGCGAGCCCCTCGTTGGACCGATATCGGTTCAGCAACGCGACATAGTCCCCGGCATCCGCCGCGCGAGCGCGCCAGCTTGGCTCGCCGAGATCGATCCACCAGACCATCTCCGGCTGGACCGCGTCCAGGCAATAAAGTATGTCGTTGTTGGCGCCGCGCGCGAACGGTACAAGCTTGCGCTGCGTTGCCTTGCGGATCAGGCGCATTTCGCCTGGCACATCGATCGCATGCAGGATGCTCAGCGCATGGCCATCGCGCCCGCGATCGATGTCCATCTCTGCCCACAGCACCGACTCGACAAAGCGCCGTGGATACGCGAACGAAAAGCCGAGTTGCGCATGGTCAGCGCAGTACTTCGCCTGGGCTTGGACGCGCGCGGCTTCACGTGGGGCGGTCATGTCGGTGACTCAGGGCTTGCCGGTGATCTTGGGATCCGCCAGGGAAGCTTCGGGATGGGTGCTCGAGAATCCTCGGCCAGCAGATCGAGTCTCTTGCGAAATAGTGCGCGGGTTCAGCGCATCGCCCCAGGTTTGCGGGACCGGATGGATGTTGTTGAAACCACGTTTGGCAAGTTGCTCAACGGTTGCCGGCGGCTCCGTGTGGCCCCTGTTGAGTGCCGGTGAACCCGACAACTCGCCCGTTCCTGATCACGGGGGTACGCGCGCGGGCCTCAATGTTGAACCGCTGCTTCTTGCGGCAATGCTCGCCGACCTCGACAAGGTGACGCCGGCTTGTGCAACCCCAACGTCGTTGACAACCGTGTCAGGTGCCTCTGCCATGCGCGCCAGGCTCGCCAGTCCGGCAAGGATCGGGCCGCCTGCGGCCAGGCCGATGTCGGTTTGGAACTTGGGCTGCGCAGGCGTGAGAGGAGGGGCCGTCCTCTGTTTGAATCGAAGGTCTGGCAAGCATATGGACGTCCCGGCCGACCGGGTCAGGGGCCTGGGTGCTCTCTCACGCCGCTGACTGGTGCTCCGCCCCGTCGGCATTCCAGTAGCGCCAGTCTCCAGCCTCGCGGCCGTCCTGGTAGTGCCCTTCGGAGGCCATGCGACCATCTGGGTAGAAGGTACGCCACAGACCTTCTTCCTTGCCGTCCACGTAGTGTCCTTCGGCAATGACTTGACCATTGGTGTGGTACTCGCGGAACAGGCCATGCCGGATCCATCGGGTTCCATCCGTAGCCATCACACGGGCGTATCGGAAGTGGATCTCACCGGTTTCGTAGGGGATCTCTGCGAGGTTGAGTTCGGTGGTCATGGTTGCTTCCTGACGGGGAAATCGCTGGGCTTGTAAAGTTCGGTGACGACGGGCCGTCCAGTCTTCGGGTCGTAGCGTTCGATCGCAATGGTACTGGGAGGGTGCCCTTGGCTCTCCTCGAACGCCCGGACGAACCGCATGATCTCCTGCTGGTCCTTTGCGAGCGGACGACCCAGGGGCTTGTCGTCAACAACCAGCCGCCTGGGCAAGTTGACGGCATCGGGGCGGGCGAGTTGTTCACCGCTGCTGCTGACGGGTTCTCCGCTGGAAAGTTCAACACGCTTGCTCACCATCACGGGCTTGCCATCGGCGTCACGCAGCGGTTGATTGACAAGATCAAAGTCACCGGACGCGCGGCGGGACTCGGCGCGTTCAGCGTGGTATGCCTTGCCGATGGTGGTCGCACGGGTCTCGCCAGTAAGCGGCCCTGCAGCGACTGACGCGTCGACGGCCGTTTCCGGTGCGGCCAGCTTCAGCGGCACTGGATTGGAATAGATGGTGCCTGGGGTTCCAAGGTCCAGCTCGATCCGGTAGTTGCCGTACCTGGTCAAGCCAGCGCCCAGGGCGGCTTGCGTGAGCAGCGCACCTCCCGCTTGCGCCGGGTTGTCGTACGTGGCCAGCGGTGTGATCTGCAAGGGCTTGCTGTCGCGGAAGCCAGCAAAGCTGCCCTCTCCTGCGCCAAGCTTCTCCGCAAGCAGCGTGTATCCGTCAGCGCTGGTTTTGACCACGTGCGTCGCGGCATTGAAGGCGTCCGGCCCGAGATTGACCAGCGATTTCACGCCGCCGGCAATGGCTTGGTCGGGTTGCTGGTGCACACCCTGGCCCATCTCAGCCAACGCATAGCCGACATTGCCAAGCTCTTGCATGGTTTGGCCGGCCAGGTACTTGACGAAGCTGCCCTCGCGCACACCGGCGTCGGCAACACCGCTCCAGTAGTCGTTCATGTGTGCCCGGCCCACAGCCATGGTGCCGCCGGGCGATGATGACGACGTGGAGTGGCCAACGCCCGGCCCCGGGGCGGGAGCCGGGACTTGCGTCAGCGGGGCCCGCCGCGCCTGCGCATCGGCCTCGGCAATCTTGGCCGCCGCCGCCTCACGCGCACGCTGCTCCAGCTCGGCCTTCACCGCCAGGCCGCTGCTGTTGCTGGCAATCAGGCGGCCGCCGGTGCGGGCGAGTGCGGCCAGGTCGGCATCGGAGCGGCTGCTCAGGTCGGCCATCTGCAGCTCCTGGCCCACGCGCAGGATCGGGCTGCCCCACTGGTTGAGCTTCAGGCCGTTGTCGATGGCCATCTGCGCCAGGCCGGCGCGCCAGTGGTCGCCGTAGTGGGCACGGGCGATGGCTTCCAGCGTCTGGCCGCGGCTGACCACGGTGGTGGCCGGGGCGCTGGGGGTGGCGGCCTCGGGCGGGGTGGCGGCCGGCGCCTCGGCGGCGGCGTCTGCCTGCACCTGCGTGGCGGTGCTGTCGCTGCCGCCGGCGTCGTCGGGCTGCGGCGCCTGGGGCTGTGCGGCGCGGGCCTGGGCTTGCGCCTGGGCGCGCGCTTGCTCCTGCGCGCGGCGCTGGGCCGTGATCTCGTCGGCCTGGCGGCTGGCGGCCTGGGCCGCGGCCATGCCGCTGGCCAGGCTTTGCGCCGCATCGAGCTGGCCGCGGCCAAGCGCCTGCACGGCGCGCAGCCCGGTCACCACCTCGCTGGCGGTGCTGATCTGGGCGGCCAAGCTGCTGTCCTTGCCCATGGCGCTGCCGGCCAGGCCCAGCGTGCCACCCAGCGCGCCCAGCGCATCGCCGTTGCGCACCGCATTGCGCACGGCCACAGCCTGCTGCACATAGCCGCCCACGGTCTGCAGCGTCTGGAGGGTGGACGAGGCCTGCGTGCCGCTGCCGAAGGCGCCGCCGGCCAGGCTGAGTGCCGCGCCGATGTCCTTGTTGGCGATGGCGTTGTAGGCCATGTTCAGCTTGCCGGCCGCATCGGCCACGCTCTTGATCGCGCTGACGGTGCTGGCACTGGCGCCCAGGCTGCCGGCGATGTTGGCCGCGCCGCCGGCCACGCTGGCCACGGCGCCCAGCACCGCGCCCCAGCTCTTGTTCTTGATGCCCTGGTAGGCCATGTAGGCCGCGCGCACCACGTCGACGATGCGCACTGCCAGCTGCACCACCGGGATCGGGATGAAGCGGCAGATCATCAGCACCGCGGCAAACAGCTTGCTCTGCATCAGCTGCTTGAAGCCTTCCTTGACCGCCGAGATCACCGCCTTGGTGGTCTCCTTGACCGCCTTGGCCACGGTCTTGACGGTGTTCACCACCGCCTGCACGCCTTCCTTGAAGCCTTCGCGCACGCGCTGGAAGTTCAGTGTCATCAGCCCGGTGGCCACCTTGAAGGTGGACTTGACGACGCTGACCGCCCCCTTGACCACGGCCTTGACGATCTTCTTGATGCCGCCGGAGATGGCCTTGCGCAGCTTCTTGAACCAGCCGTACTCCACCTGCACCTGGCGGCCGTTGAGCATCACGGTGCCATGGTCGTTCTCGGCGCGCAGATCGGCCAGCTGCTGGGCGTTCACGGCATCGCCATGCATCAGCTTGGCGAAGATCTCGCCTTCGTCGCCGGCGGCGTCCACGGTGTTGATGCGCGCATCGATGGCGTGGCCCAGTTCCTCCATCAGCAGGCGCTGAGCGGTGTCGGCGTCACCGTGCAGGGTTTCGCGGCTGATGTAGATGGTGTCTTCGGCCTGCACATAGGCGCCGCGGGCCGCGCCATCGGCGGCCTGGGTGCCCGACAGATCGGCCAGTTGCTGGGCCGAGGCGATCTGGATCTTGGGCGCCCACGAGAAGTCACCGGCCAGGGCCTGCTGGCGCAGGGTCTCGGCCTTGGCGGCGTCGAACCTGTCGCCAAAGGCCTGGCGCAGCGTGGTGTTGAACGCGCCGGCATCGGAGGCCGACGCGGCAAAGCGCTGCTGCATTGCGCTGGTGACGCGGGACAGGGCCAGCGCGTCGGCGGCGGCGGCCTGCCGGGCCTGCAGCTTGACCACGCTGGCCTGCAGGCGCTGGCGCAGCTGGCCCAGGCCGCGCAGCCAGCCAAAGCCATGGCCTCGTGCGGGTGCCAGCGTCAACGCGGCCAGCCGCTGCTCGCTGCCAGTCAGTGCACGCTGCAGGCGGCTGTGCAGCCGCTGGCCCAGGCGGCCCGCCCAGGTGCCGTCGATGGCCGGCGCCGCATGCTGGGTCACCGTGGCCTTGCCATGGGCAAAGGGCTTGAAGCGCACCCAGGTGGTCGCGCGGCGCAGCGTGGGCTCGGCCAGCGGCCACTCGGTGGGCAGGTCGGGGCTGATCTTCCCGGCCGTGGGCGTGTGGGCCGCGCTGGCCTTGGTGTCGACGTGCATGGTTCCTCCTGTGGGGTGCCACCGTGTGGCGCCAGGCTGGTGTCACTGGCCTGCAGGGCCGGCGCCAGGTGTGCGCGGCGGCTCGGTGCGCAGCAGGCGCTCCAGTCGCTGCAGCGTCTGCGGGGCGGGCGTCGGGTCCTGCAGCGCCTGGCGCAGAAAGCGGTTGATCTCGTCGCGGGCAGCCAGCGCATGGTCGGCCAGCGGGTCGCTGCCGCTGCGGTACTCGCCGATCTGCACCAGGGTCTCGATGTCCAGCAGCTTCTGCATCAGCTCGCGCAGCTGCCGGGCCGCCTGGGTGTGCTGGGCCGAGGCCACCCGCTGCATCACGCGGCTGCGGCTGGCCAGCACATCGATGGCCGGGTAGTGGCCGCTGTCGGCCAGGCGCGGGCTGAGCAGGATGTGGCCGTCCAGCGTGGCGCGCGCTTCCTCGAACACCGGGTCGCCAGTGCTGTCGTCATCGACCAGCACGGTGAAGAAGGCGGTGATCGCGCCGCGGTCAGACCAGCCGGCGCGCTCGAACAGGCGCGGCAGTGCATTGAACACCGAGGGTGGGTAGCCGCGCCGCGTGGGTGGTTCACCGGCGGCCAGGCCGATCTCGCGCAGCGCCCGCGCGTAGCGGGTGACCGAGTCCATCAGCAGCAGCACCGAGCGGCCGCGGGCGCGGAAGTGCTCGGCGCAGGCCATCGCCACCTCGGGCGCCTTGGCGCGCTCGGCCGACGAGCGGTCCGAGGTGGCCACCACCACGATGCTGCGCGGCCCCAGGCCCAGGCGCTGGAAATCCTCGAGGAATTCGCCCACCTCGCGGCCACGCTCGCCCACCAGGGCCAGCACCACCACATCGCAATTGCTGCCCTGGGCGATCATCGACAGCAGCGTGCTCTTGCCGGTGCCCGCCGGCGCAAAGATGCCCAGGCGCTGGCCCACGCCGCAGGTGAGCAGCGCGTCGATGGCGCGCACGCCGGTGGCCAGCGGCTGGCTCACCGCGCGCCGCCGCAGCGCATCGGGCGGCGCGGCCTTGATCGGGCAGGGCGTGGTGTCGTCCAGCCTGGCACCGGCGGTGAGCGGACGGCCGAAACCGTCGAGCACCTGGCCCAGCAGCCCGTCGCCCACCGCCACCTGGGCCCCGCGGCCCAGGGCCAGCACCTGGGTGCGGGTGGAGATGCCGTCCAGCTCGCCCAGCGGCAGCACCAGCAACTGCTCGCCCTCGATGCCGATCACCTCGCCGTGCAGCTGCCAGGGCGCTGCGCCCTCGGAGCGCATGCTGTCGCGGCCGGGGTGGATGAACTGGCACATGTCGCCCACGCGGGCCTGCAGGCCGCTCACCTGCACAAGACTGCCCACCGCACGCACCACGCGGCCGCGGCGCTCGGGCGCCGGCAGCTGGGTGGCGGCGCGGCGCAGCGCGGCGGCCCAGTCGGGCGCGCTTTCGGCGCGGGTGCCCTGCTGCAGCGCCTGGCTCATCGGACGGTCCGCCATGCCGTGCAGGGCGGGATTCGCGCCGGCCAGGTGCCCGGCGCGCACACTGGGGCACCTTCAGGCTGCGCCTTCCGGTAATCGCCCTGGGGGCGGCCCGGCGGGGTCACTGGGGTACCGTCAGGCTGCGCCTTCCGGTATTCGCCCTTGGGGCGGCCCGTCGGGCTCATGGCGCAGCCTCACTCAGCTGGGCCT
>CAYPDO010000087.1:0-11491 GCA_964409495.1 uncultured Bordetella sp. | reverse complement strand
GGCGCCGATGCCCAGCGCAATGCCCACCATGTCGCGGGCGCCGCGGCGGTATTCGGGGTGGCGCAGCAGCCGGGCCAGGCGGGCGCTGGCGCGGGTGTTGGTGGCGGTGCC
The DNA here is from genome assembly GCA_964409495.1 of uncultured Bordetella sp. Lineage (GTDB taxonomy): Bacteria > Pseudomonadota > Gammaproteobacteria > Burkholderiales > Burkholderiaceae_C > Pseudaquabacterium. The sequence continues at coordinate 11,380 of CAYPDO010000087.1, read as the reverse complement.
GGGCGGCGGCGCGTGCGGCCGCTCGGGCGGCAGGCCGGCGCTGCGGCCTGCGGAAGACTCGGTCATGCCCCGATTGTCGGCGCCGCCGACAGCGCCCGCTGCAGCGGGGCCATGCGGCAATGCACAGCGGGGCCGGTGGGCCGGTTCAGTACTTCTTCACCGAGCCGCTGCCGGCCACCTTGGTGTTCACGGTGGCGTTGCCGGTGTGCCGCACGTCGCCCGAGCCGGCGATCGAGATGTCCAGCGTGCGCTGGGCCTGCACATCGGCATTGCCCGAGCCGGCGATGGCCACGCGCACCTCGTCGGCGCGCAGCCCGGCGGCCTTGACATCGCCCGAACCGGCAATCTTCACGCGCAGCGTGCCGGATTGCCCGGCGGCCACCACGTTGCCGGAGCCGGCCACATCCAGGGCCAGTTCATCGGCGGTCAGCGCCGACAGGCGCACATCGCCCGAGCCGCTCACCTGCACCCGCAACTGCGGCTGCTTCAGCCCGTCGGCCACGATGTCGCCCGAGCCCTGCACCGCCAGCGCGCGCAGTTGCACCACCGTGACCTGGACCTGCGGCGGCACCCGTGTCTGCAGGCTGATGCCACGCTTCCAGCGCAGCACCAGGGTCCGGCCGTCGATCTCGGTCTCCAGCAGCGGCAGCAGGTTGGCGTCGGCCGTCACGCTGACGGCGGCCGTGCTGCCCTGGCGCACGCTCACCTTGAAGCCATGGGTCTGGATGCTGTCGAAATCGCCCGGGTTGCGCTGCTCGGTGGCGGCCTCGCCATTGCCCACCACGCGGTCGGCCGCCAGGGCCGCGCCGGGCCAGGCGGTGAGCGCCAGCATCAGCAGCGCGCCGCCCAGTGCCAGCGCCAGCAGCCGGTCAAGCCAGCCAAACAGGGTCGGGGTGCGCAGCGGCGGGTGCATCGAGGTCTCCTGTGAAGTGGAACCCATGATCCCAGAGCCGTGGCGGGGCTGCGCACCGGCAGGCGACGAAATGCAGCCCGCGCGGCGCGGAATGCCCTGGCGCGCGATGCGCGCGGCGCTCAGTGCGCCTTCTTGCCCTTGGCCGGTGCGGCGTCGGCGGCCTCTTCCTCGTCGCCCTCGTCGGCGGCCGAGGCCTTGGGCTCTGGCTTGGGCGCCGAGGCCGGCTCGGGCGGCTTGGGCAGTGGCACCACCGGCGCCACCGGCTCGATCTTGTTCTCGCGCATGTAGTTGTCCATCTCGCGCCAGCCGGCGTAGACGGCGGCCTTGTCGGCCTTCTTGTACAGCGTGTAGCAGTCCTCGATGGCGCGGCCGGCGTGGCGGCAGGCGCCACCGATGGCCTTGCTGTCGGCCTCGCGCTTGGCGGCGGCCGCAGCGGGCGTGTCAATGCCCAGCTGCTCGCAACCAGCGGCAAACACGCACACGAGCAGCCAGGGCGCGACGGTCCACTTCATGCACCGGATATCGGCGCATCGGCGCGGCAACTTGAGTTCAGCGCATCGCCAGCAGGCGCTGCACGCGCTCTTCGGTCGACGGGTGCGTGGAGAACAGGCCGCGCAGGCCGCCGCCCGACAGCGGGTTGACGATCATCATCTGCGCCGTCTCGGGATGGCGCTCGGCGGCCTCCAGCGGCGCACCGCGGGCGAAACGCTCGATCTTCTGCAGCGCCGAGGCCAGGGCCTGCGGATCGCCCGAGATCTCGGCGCCACCGCGGTCGGCCTCGAACTCGCGCGCGCGGCTGATCGCCATCTGGATCAGCGCGGCGGCCATCGGCGCCAGGATGGCCACCAGCAGCCCGGCTAGCGGATTGACCGGCCGGCCCTCGCTGTCGCGGCCGCCGAACATCATGCCGAAGTTGGCCAGCATGCTGATCGCGCCGGCCATCGTGGCGCTGATGGTGGAGATCAGGATGTCGCGGTGCTTCACATGCGCCAGCTCGTGCGCCATCACGCCGCGCATCTCGCGCGCGCTCAGCGCGCGCAGGATGCCCGTGGTGGCGGCCACCGCGGCATGCTCGGGGTTGCGGCCGGTGGCAAAGGCATTGGGCGCGTTGTCGTCGATCACGTACACGCGCGGCATCGGGATCTGCGCCTTGGCCGCCAGCTCGCGCACCATGGCCACGAACTGCGGGGCGGTGCTGTCGTCCACCTCGCGGGCGTTGTACATCTTCAGCACCATCTTGTCGCTGAACCAGTAGCTGAAGAAGTTCATGCCCAGCGCCACCAGCAGCGCCAGCATCATGCCGGTCTGCCCGCCCAGCACGCGGCCGAGCAGCATGAACAGGGCGGTGATGGCCGCCATCAGGATGGCGGTCTTCATCAGGTTGAACATGGTGGTTCAAGGCCCCGGCGGCGGGGCATGGGTGGCGATGCGGTGTGAGATGCGGGCGCGGCGGTGGAGTTCAATGCCGCGGCGCGGCATGCCCGGCCTGCGCCGGCCTCAGCCGAGCCGCGTGCCGGCCAGACCGGGGCACTGCTGCAGCCAGACCGCCGCGTCGATGCGCCGGCCGCCCGGGCGCTGCAGCGTGCGCAGCGCCAGCGCGCCTTCGCCGCAGGCCACCACCAGCCGCTGGCCGTCGGCCTGCAGCACCTGGCCCGGCGTGCCGGTGACGTCCGGCAGCACCTCGGCGGCCCACAGTTTCACCATCTCGGCGCCCAGCGTGAAGCTGGCGCCGGGAAAGGGGTCGAAGGCACGCACGCGGCGCTCGATCACCGCCGCCGGCAGGCGCCAGTCGATGGCCGCCTCGTGCTTCTCGATCTTGTGCGCGTAGGTGATGCCCTCGGCCGGCTGTGGCGTGCGAGCCAATGCTGCGGGCGCGGCCAGGCCCTGCACGCACAGCGCGCCGCCCAGCACCGCCAGCCGGTCGTGCAGCGTGGCGGTGGTGTCGTCGGGGCGGATGGCCTCGGCGGCCGTGAGCAGCATGTCGCCGGTGTCCAGGCCGGCGTCCATCTGCATCAGCGTGATGCCGGTCTGCGCATCGCCGGCCTCGATGGCGCGGTGGATGGGCGCCGCGCCGCGCCAGCGCGGCAGCAGCGAGGCGTGGATGTTCAGGCAGCCGCGCGCCGGCAGATCCAGCACCCACTGCGGCAGGATCAGGCCGTAGGCGGCCACCACCATGGCCTCGGGCGCGGCCGACAGCAGCGCCTGGCGCGCCGCGGCGGCATCGTCGGGATACTTGCCGTCCAGGCGCAGGCTGCGCGGCTGGGCCACGGCAATGCCATGCTGCAGCGCCAGCGCCTTCACCGGCGAGGGCGTGAGCTTCAGGCCGCGTCCGGCCGGGCGGTCGGGCTGGGTGAGCACCAGCGACACCGTGTGGCCGGCGGCCAGCAGCTGGCGCAGCGCCTCGGCGGCGAATTCCGGCGTGCCGGCAAAAACGAGGTTCATGCGGGTGTGCTGCCAGGGCTCAGCGCCGGCTGTCCTGTTCGTCGCGCGTCTTCTTGACCATCTTGGTCTTGATGCGGTTGCGCTTGAGCGGGCTGAGGTACTCGACGAACACCTTGCCCAGCAGGTGATCCATCTCGTGCTGTACGCACACCGCGGCCAGGCCTTCGGCGTCAAAGCTGAAGCTCTGGCCGTCGCGGTCGAGCGCACGCACGCTGACGCGGGCATGGCGCTGCACCGGCTCATAGATGGTGGGCACCGACAGGCAGCCTTCGTCGCCCACATGCATCTCCTCGCTCACCGCGGTGAGTTCGGGATTGATCAGCACCAACGGCTGGTCGCGTTCGGCCGAGGTGTCCATCACGATCACGCGCTCGTGCACATCCACCTGCGTGGCGGCCAGGCCCACGCCGTCGGCGCCGTACATGGTGGCCAGCATGTCGTCGACGAGCTGGCGGATGCGCGCGTCCACCTGCGCCACGGGCTTGGCCACGGTGTGCAGGCGTGGATCGGGGTAGCGGAGGATGGTCAGCAAGGGCATCGTTGGGCGGTGTCGGCATGGGCGCGACACATGGGGAAACAACTGTGGATGTCAAGCAACGCCGTGCGGCGGCAACGGCAGGGCCGCAAGCTTGGGCGCCAGTGCTTTTCATTGCGGCATCAAGGGTTTATCGGCAGAATCTGCGAGGCTGCATGAGGTTTCTGGGCACCCGTTCAGCCCTGGGCAGCCGCTGGCGTGCCGGGGGCTGGTGGGGTGGCTGCTCTGCAGGCCCTGCCGCGTTGCGGATTGTCGCATCGCCCCCTTGTCGGAGATTGTCGCCATGAGTTCACGCCCGCCCCGCCCCGCACGCCCGCGACTGCAGGCCTGCGCCTGGGGCCTGCTGCCGCTGCTGTTCGCGGCCAGCGGCGGGGTGCAGGCGCTCGAGCCGGTCTCGCCGGCCTGGCGCGCCACCGCCCAGCAGGTGGCCGAGGCCGGTGTGCCGCTGTCCGAGCTGGCGCCCAATGCGCCCGAATCGCACACCGTGCAGCGTGGCGACACGCTGTGGGGCGTGTCCTCGCTGTTCCTGAAGAGCCCATGGCGCTGGCCCGAGCTGTGGGGCATGAACCTGCAGCAGATCCGCAACCCGCACCTGATCTACCCTGGCCAGGTGCTGGTGCTCGACAAGAGCGGCGGCCGCGCCCGCTTGCGCCTGGCCGGCGGCCCGGCGGATGGCCAGATGCCGGGCAACACGGTCAAGCTGTCGCCGCGGGTGCGCAGCCAGTTGCTCGACAACGGCGCCATCGCGTCGATCCCGCTGCACCTGATCTCGCCTTTTCTCAATGAGGCCGTGGTGCTGGGCGACGACGCGCTGGCCACGGCGCCGCGCATCGTCGCCACCCAAGAGGGCCGCGTGATGGTCTCGCGCGGCGAGACGGCCTATGTGCGCGGCGATCTGGCCGGCGCCCGCAGCTTTGCCGTCTACCGCCAGGTCAAGCCGCTGGCCGACCCCGAGACGCGCGAGGTGCTGGGTTTCGAGGCCGGCTACGTCGGCACCGCTGATCTGCTGCGCAGCGCGGTGGATCAGGGCGTGCCGGTGCCGGCCACCTTCACGATGACCAGCGTGCGCCAGGAGGCCGGTGTGGGTGACCGCCTGGCGCCGGTGCCGCCGCATGATGTGCAGGCCTACATGCCGCATGCGCCGGCCCAGCCGGTGGGCGGGCGCGTGGTGTCGATCTATGGTGAGGCGCTCAGCGCCGGGCAGAACCAGATCGTCGCGCTGAACCGCGGCACGCGTGACGGCATCGAGCGCGGCCACGTGCTGGCGCTGTGGCGTGCCGGCGTGGCGGCTGTCGACCGCACGCAGGACAAGCCGCAGGCCATGCAGTTGCCCGATGAACGCAGCGGCCTGCTGTTCGTGTTCCGCGTATTCGACCGCGTGTCCTATGCGCTGATCGTCTCGGCGCTCGATCCGGTCAAGCCGGGCGACCGCTTCTCCCAGCCCTGAAGCCCGGGGCGCAGGCGCATGTCGGGCCTGTCTGCGCCACCCGTGCCGGTCGCGCCCGACGCCGACGAGCTGTGTGCCTGGCTGCGCCTGCTGGCCACGCCCGGCGTGGGCCGCGACACCGCGCGCCGCCTGCTGGCGGCCTTCGGCTCGCCGCAGGCGGTGTTTGCCGCCGGCGAGCCGGCCTGCCGCAGCGTGGTGGGCGTGGTGCTGGGGGCGGCACTGGCCAGGCAGCCGCAGGACCTGCCTGCCCAGGTCGATGCCGTGCAGGCCTGGCTGCATGGCGCAGCTGCCGGCGGGCCGCCGCGCCGCGTGATGGTGCTGGGCGATGCCGACTATCCACCGCTGCTGCTGCACACCGCCGATCCGCCGCTGCTGCTGTACCTGGAAGGGCGCAGCGCCTTGCTGGCGGCGCCTGCGCTGGCCATCGTGGGCAGCCGCCGGCCCACGCCGCAGGGGCGCGAGAACGCGCGCGGTTTTGGCGCTGCGCTGCTGCGGCGCGGCTGGACCGTGGTGTCGGGCCTGGCCGCCGGCGTCGACGCTGCGGCGCACGAGGGCGCGCTGCAGGCCATGGCCGAACGCGTGCCCGACGCCGCGGGTGAAGGCCCCGGCACCGTGGCGGTGATCGGCACCGGCATCGACGTGGTCTACCCGCCGGCGCACAAGGCGCTCACCCGGCGCATCGCCACCCAGGGGCTGCTGGTCAGCGAGTTGCCGCCCGGGTCGCCGCCGCTGGCGGCGCATTTTCCGCAGCGCAACCGGCTGATCGCCGGCCTGAGCCGCGGCACCCTGGTGGTGGAGGCGGCGCTGCGCTCGGGCTCGCTGATCACCGCGCGCCTGGCGGCCGAGGCCGGGCGCGATGTTTTCGCGCTGCCCGGTTCGATCCTGTCGAGCCAGAGCGAGGGCTGTCACGCGCTGATCCGCCAGGGCGCCACCCTGGTCAGCTCGGCTGAGCAGATGCTGGACGACCTCGGGCTGCCGCACGGCCCGCCAGCGCCGGCGGTGGCCGCCGCCACGACCACCGGTGGCGACAACGGCGCTGACAGCGGCCCTGAAAGCGGCGCCGACAGCGACGCCGTGCTGCGCGCACTGGGCCACGATCCGGCCTCGCTGGATGTGCTGATCGCGCGCAGCGGCTGGCCCGCGCATGCGCTCTCGGCGCATCTGCTGACGCTGGAGCTGAGCGGCCAGGTGGCACGTCTGCCGGGTGGCCTGTACCAAAGGATTCAGGTTTCCTGAGTGTTTTTCAGGCAGTGAGCGCATGCTCACATTGATGCGATGAAAAGCCGCCGGAACGCGGCATTGCGCCCGCGCCCCGACATCGGGCCCTGGGGTATAGTGGATTCATGTTCGAGGTTCTGGTCTATCTCTACGAGAACTACTGGCGCCCTGATGCGTGCCCGGATCATGTGCAGCTGACGCGCAAGCTGTCGGCCGTGGGCTTCGAGTCGGACGAAATCCAGGAAGCGCTGGTGTGGCTGGACGGCTTGGCCGAAGTGGCGCAGACCTACACCGGCGAGCAGTCGGCGGCCAGCATGCGCGTGTACTCGCCGGCCGAGGTGGACCGGCTTGGGCCGGACTCGGTGGCTTTCGTCAGCTTTCTCGAATCCGCCGGCGTGTTGCCGCCGTCGATGCGCGAGATGGTCGTCGACCGCGCCAGCGCGGTGGGTGAATCGCCGCTGGCGCTGGAGGATCTGAAGGTCATCGTGCTGATGGTCTTCTGGAGCCTGGGTGAGGAGCCCGATGCGCTGATCCTCGACGAACTGTTCGTGGCGCCCGAAGAGCGGCTGATCCACTGAGCCACCGCCGGTTTGCGGCGCCGCGCCGGGCACTCTAGTTCATCAGCTTCGACGGGTCGGCGTCCAGCCGCGCCAGGGCGCTGCGCGTGGCCTTGACGGTGAGGGCCTCGTCCTGCGCCGGCAGCAGCAGGCCGGCTTGCAGATAGGCGGCCAGGCGCTGCTGCTGGAACATCAGGCAGCGGCCGGCCGGCGTGACGAACAGCGACAGCTGCCGGCGCATGCCGTGCCACACCAGCTGCACGTTCTCGCGGCGGCCGCGCCAGTCCAGCGTGTACCAGCTGCCCACCATCAGCTCGCGCGCCCAGGCCAGCATCGGCGCGGTGGGCATGGTGCCGCCGTCGGACACCACCTCGAGCTCGGAGCTCTCGTGGCCCGACAGGTCGAGCACCATCGACTCGTCGATCTCGATGTCTTCGGCAGCCGGCAGCAGTTCTTCCAGCGAATCCAGCCGCTCCATCAGGTCTTGCAGGCGGTCGCTGGGGATCACGGCGGCCTTGGCGGTGAAGGCTGCCGCCAGCGCGTTGTTCAGCGCATTGATGCGCTCGTCCTGCTTCTCGGCGCCCATGTTGGCCGAGGCCATGCCGTCGCGCAGGCGCTTGAGAAGCGGCGGCAGGCGGCGGATGACCTCGGCGCGTTCCTCGCGCGTGACCTTGGCGCTGGCTGACCAGATCAGGTCGGCGGCGGCGCGCTTCATGGCCTTGGTCTCGGTGCTCTGCGGGCCGTAGCGCACCGCCGAGGTGGCCAGCACATCGGCCCACACCTGGAACAGGAACTGGCGCACGCCTTCCTGAACCGGCACCTCGTTGAGCATGCGGCGCAGCTCGATGGTGTACTGGATGGCCAGGGTTTCGCGCTGCTCCACCTGCTGGGCCAGCGAGACACCGCGGCGCGTGGCCTCGTTCTCGTTCTTGAAATAATGCTCGAGGAATTTCTCGAACTCCACCAGCACGGTCTGGAACACGCGGCGGCCGGTGTCGGGGTAGGCCTCGACCACCTGCACCACGCGCTTGATCTCTTTTTCCAGCGCGTCGCCGACCGCGCCGCTGGCCGAATCAAGGCCCATCACGCAGGCGCCCATGCGGTCGATCAGGCGGCGCGCCGGGTGATCGAGCGTGGCAAAGAAATCGGGCTCGCTGATGGCCACGCGCAGCACCGGCATCTGCAGCCGCGCGAACCACACGCGCATGGCCGCCGGGATGCGGTCTTCGGTGAGGATGCTCTGGAACATCATGGCCACGATCTCGATCGTGGCGCGTTCGGTGGGGCTGCTGGCGGCCTGCTTGAGGGCCTGCTTGCCCTTGTCGAGTTCGTCCAGCAGCATCGGGCCGGTGGGGGCCATCGCGCCACCGCCACCGCCCGCGCCCATGCGGCCACCGCCGCCCAGGCGGCCACCCGGACCCGCCGCTGCACCCACCGGCGTGGCCACGAAGCGGCGGCGCAGGTTCTGCTGGGCGTTCTGGATGGCCACGGCCAGCGTGTCGGACACCGGTCGCGCCTGCTGGGTGTCAGAGAAGCCGGGCAGGTGGCGGCCCACCAGGCGGTTGAGCCGGCTCATCACCGCCTCGGCATGGTCGCTGCCGCGCGCCAGCGGCGCGGCACGGGTCATCATGCGGGTTTCTTCGCCGACCTGGCGGTCGTCGTGGCGACTGGGGCGTCGGGCGTCGTGGCGAAGCTCGTGGCCCGGGCCGGAATCCCAGCTGCCGTCGTGATCGGCCGGCCCGGCATGCTGCGGATAGGCCGACGGGTGGCCGCTGTGCGAGCCGTCGTAGGTGCCGCTGTAGCTGCCGCTGTAGTAGCCGCTGGAACTGCTGTTGTGGCCCACGCCACCATGGCCGCTGGACGGGCCGGCCAGGCCTGAGGTGCTGCGCGCCCCCTGCGTGCCGAAGCCGCTGCCGCCGCCCCCACCGCCGCCGCCGCCATCACGGGCGCGGCGGATCAGCGGGCGCAGGTCCACGTCGGCCATCACGCGCTGGCCCACCAGCCAGCGGTTGGTCTCGTGGTAGGCCTCCTGCGCCAGCGCGGCGAACTCGTCGTGCAGCAGCGGTTGGGCTTCACGCCAGTCGCCGGCCAGCAGGCCGGCCTGGCGCCAGGCGTCCAGCGCCACGCGCGCCAGGATGTGGGCGCGCAGCATGTCGTGCGTGTCGAGCTCGCCGCGGCGTTCCAGGAAGGCCACGCGCGAGCGCAGATCGGTGAATTCCCAGGAGGCGCGGTCCATCACCGCCAGCGCCAGGCGCGAGGTGAGGATCTCGCGCTCGATGGTGTCGTCGTCGACCAGCGACAGGCCGCCGCCGCGCCCGCCCACCGGCACATCGGTGGGCACCGAGGCGGTGACGCCATGCTGCAGCACGTGGCGCAGGCCGGCGGCCATGGCGCCATGCCAGGCGCCGGAATGTTTGATCAGGCCCTGCACCAGATCGCGGCGGCGCTGGGCCACCGCGTATTCGGCCGGTTTGTCGAGCAGCTCGCGCGCGCCGCCCGACACGGCAGTCACCAGGGCCGGCAGGCCCTTGAGCAGCTCTTCCACGTAGCGACGCCGTGCCAGGCTGGCGATCTGGGCGTTGTCGGCAGCGGTCGCCATGGTGGGGGAGGGGACTTCGGGAGACTCAGGGTGACTCCCTACTCTATACCAGGACTACACCACCGCCCCTGCGTTCGGGTCGTTGGGGTCGTGTTCCTTTGTAGCGGCGCCCCCTGACTTGCTGATGAGATCGTCGCGCTTGACGCCCAGCCACATGGCGATGGCCGCGGCCACGAACACCGAGGAGTAGATGCCGAACAGGATGCCGATGGTCAGCGCCACTGCGAAGTAGTGCAGCGTGGGGCCGCCGAACAGCAGCATCGCCAGCACCATCATCTGCGTGGAGCCGTGAGTGATGATGGTGCGGCTCATCGTGCTGGTGATGGCGTGGTCGATGACCTGCGGCGTGTTCAGCTTGCGGTACTTGCGGAAGGCCTCGCGGATGCGGTCGAAGATCACCACCGACTCGTTCACCGAGTAGCCCAGCACCGCCAGCACCGCCGCCAGCACCGCCAGCGAGAATTCCCACTGGAAGAAGGCGAAGAAGCCCAGGATGATGATCACGTCGTGCAGGTTGGCGATGATGGCCGCCACCGCGAACTTCCACTCGAAGCGGAAGGCCAGGTAGATCATGATGCCCACCACCACCATGGCCAGGGCCTTGGCACCGTCGGCGGCCAGTTCCGAGCCCACGGCCGGGCCCACGAATTCAGTGCGCGAAAGCTTCACCGGCTCGCTGCCGCCGGCCACGGCGCAAGAGGGCCGGCTCACCTGCTCGCCCTGGGCGGTGGTGTAGGTCTTGGTGCCCACGCTGCCGCCCTCGGCCTGGCACAGGGCCTCGAAGGCGCGCGTGGCGGTGGCGGCCTGCTCGCCGGCCTTGGCCTCGCCGCGCACCGGCATGCGCACCAGCACATCGTGCGAGGTGCCGAAGTTCTGCACCTGCACCTCGCCGAGCTTGAGCGCCTCGACGGTGCTGCGCACCTTCTCGAGGTTGGCGGTCTGTGCGTACTCCACCTCCAGCACCGTGCCGCCCTTGAACTCAATGGACAGGTGCAGGCCGCGGGTGATCAGGAAGAACACCGCGGCGGCGAAGGTGACGAAGCTGATGATGTTGAACACCAGCGCATGCCGCATGAACGGGATGTCGCGGCGGATGCGGAAAAATTCCATGGGGTGCTCCAGTCGCGATCAGGCCTTGGGGGCGGCGTCGGTGTCGCCGCCCGGCGTCAGGGCCGAGGCAGCACCGCCGGCCGCGACGGCCGGCTTCCACACCTGGCCGATCGACACGCTCTTCAGCTTCTTCTGTCGGCCGTACCAGAGGTTGACCAGGCCGCGCGAGAACATCACCGCCGAGAACATGCTGGTCAGGATGCCCAGGCAGTGCACCACGGCAAAGCCGCGCACGAAGCCCGAGCCGAAGGCCAGCAGCGCCAGGCCGGCGATCAGCGTGGTGATGTTGCTGTCCAGGATGGTGGCGAAGGCGCGCTCGTAGCCGGCATGGATGGCCGCCTGCGGCGAGGCGCCGCTGCGCAACTCCTCGCGCACACGCTCGTTGATCAGCACGTTGGCGTCGATGGCCATGCCCAGCGTCAGCGCGATGGCGGCAATGCCGGGCAGCGTCAGCGTGGCCTGCAGCATCGACAGCACGGCCACCAGCAGCAGCAGGTTGAAGCCCAGTGCCAGCGTGCTGAACACGCCAAACAGCAGGTAGTAGCAGCACATGAACACC
>CAYPDO010000086.1:8892-11533 GCA_964409495.1 uncultured Bordetella sp. | reverse complement strand
GCCTTCGTCGAACTGGTGGATCGCGCCGAGCCTGCCGCGGCTGACGCCGCCGACAGCGCCGCCGAGTAACACCCCGAGGGGTCAGGGCCGCATGGGCGCCGTCGGTTCCACACCGGCCTGCTCGCGGCGCAAGAAGCCAGCCCTCGGGCTGGCTTTTTTCATGGCCGGGCCGGCGCGGAGGGCTACTGCGGGCCGCCCGCGTAGGAACCCTGGGCCGCGGCGAGAATCCGTCCTCACCATGAGCTTTGCGATGTCCTTGTTGTCGGGCTGGCTGCGCCGGATGGGCGGCCTGCTTCGGCTCGGCTTGCCGCATGGCAGCTTGCGCCTGCCGGCGGCGCTGATGGCGGCACTGTTCTGTGCGCCGCTGGTTCACGCGGCCGAACAGTTCCTGCCGCCTGAGCAGGCCTTCCAGGTGCGCGCGGCCATGGTGAGTGCGCAGCGCGCCGAGGTGCAGGTGCGCATTGCCGAGGGCTACTACGTTTACCGCGAGCCTCTGCGCGTCACGGCCCAGGGGGCCACGCTGGGGCCGTTGGAGATCCCGGCGGGCACGGTCAAGTTCGATGAGAACTTCGGCAAGAACGTCGAGACCTACCGCGGCAGTCTGCAGGTGGGTGTGCCGGTGCAGCAAGCCGCCGGGGCGTTCAAGCTGGATGTGGTGGTGCAGGGCTGCGCCGACGCCGGGCTGTGCTACCCGCCGCAGTCGCTCACCATTGCGCTGGATGCGGCCCAGGTCGCGGCAGGCGCGGCGGGTGGCGTGGCCGGCACGGCCGCCGCTGCCCAGGCCGTAGCGGCCGGTGGTGGCGTGCGGGGCGGCTGGCTCGACGACGCCGCCGTGGGCGAGGTGCTGCGCAGTGGCCACCTCTGGAAGGTGCTGGGCGTGTTCTTCGCGCTGGGCCTGTTGCTGAGTCTGACGCCCTGTGTGCTGCCGATGCTGCCGATCCTGTCGTCGCTGATCGTCGGCAGCCAGGGCTGCAGCTCGCGGCTGCGCGGGCTGGCTTTGGCGGGCGCCTATTCGCTGGGCATGGCCCTGGTCTACACCGCCCTGGGCGTGGCCGCAGGCCTGGCGGGTGAGGGCTTTGGTGCGGCCCTGCAGACGCCATGGGCCATCGGCGTCTTTGCGGCCCTGCTGGCCGTGCTGGCGCTGGCGATGTTCGATGTCTACGAGCTGCGCTTGCCGGCCGCGTGGACCAACCGCCTGACCACGCAGTGCAACCGGCTGCGCGCCGGCCAGTTGCTGGGCGTGTTTGCGATGGGTGGGGTTTCGGCGCTGATCGTGAGCCCGTGCGTCAGCGCACCCCTGGCCGGGGCGCTGGTGTTCATCAGCCAAAGCCGCGATGTGGTGCTGGGCGGTGGCGCCTTGTTTGCGATGGCGGCCGGCATGAGTGTGCCGCTGCTGCTGCTCGGCGTGTCAGCCGGGCGCTGGCTGCCCAAGGCCGGGCCCTGGATGCAGACGGTCAAGCGCGTGTTCGGCGTGCTGATGCTGGCCGTGGCGCTGTGGGTGGCGCAACCGCTGCTGGCGCTGCCGCTGGCGCTGGGCCTGTGGGGTCTGCTGTTGCTGTTGCTGGGCTTCATGCTCAAGCCCTTTGCGCCGCACGCCACGCACCAGCATCCGCTGCGCGACAGCCTGACCCGGGCCTTGGGTCTGGCTGCCTTGGCCTGGGGTTTGGCGCAGATCGTGGGCGCGGCCTCGGGCGGGCGTGATCCCTTGCAGCCGCTGGGCCACCTCGCTGGTGCGGCGCGGGCGGGACAGGCGGATGGGCCCGCCTTCCAGATCATCCGCAGCCAGGCCGAGTTCGATGGCGCGCTGGCTGCCGCGGCCGGGCGGCCGCTGATCCTCGATTTCTACGCCGACTGGTGCGTGTCGTGCAAGGAAATGGAGCGCTTCACGTTCCGCGATGCCGCGGTGGCCACGCGCATGCGCACCGCGGTGCTGGTGAAGGCCGACGTCACCGCCAACACCGACGACCAGCGGGCGCTGCTGAAGCGCTTCGGCCTGTTCGGGCCGCCGGGCACCTTGTTCTTCGATGCCCAGGGCCAGGAAGTGGCGGCGGCGCGGGTCATCGGCTACCAGGACGCGCGGCGATTCGGCCGCACCCTGGACCTGGCCGGTCTGTGAAGGCCGGCCTGGTCGTGCCGGGACGGCACGACAGGCTGTGGTGCAGGCGTCAACCGCGGGGCGCCGCAGTCGGCGAGCCCGTCGTGCCTGAGGCGTCCGCCAGCGGCATGTAGTCGAAACGCCGGAAGTCTGCCGGCCAGGCGGCCCCCGAGGTGTCGAACGCGATCATGCCGACGAACGCACCGGTGAACGAGCCATGGGCGCCGCGACCGCCCTCGTCGGACACGACGCTGGCGTCCAGCACCGGCCCCACAGGCGCCCAGCCCGCGCCAGCATCGACGAAGAACTGCAGCGCGGCGCCATGCACTTCGGCCGCGAGCTGCACCGCCCCGGTCGGGGGCAGTGGCATAGCAGGGTCGAGCGGGAAGTCGAGCCGCCCGTCGGGGAAGTCGCCGGCGCACGAGAGGATGGTCAACACACGCCGTCCGTCGTCGTCGGCGGTCACGCCGACGAGGTGGAATTTGTGGCGGTTGTAGTACAGCGTGAGGCCCGCCACCTGCTGGTAGTGCCGGGGAGCGAAGTCCA
>CAYPDO010000086.1:0-8792 GCA_964409495.1 uncultured Bordetella sp. | reverse complement strand
CGGGGCTGGGCACATCAACCACCGGCACGTTGCCCAGTGCGCCGGCGCCGGGCGACAGGTACAGCCAGCCGTCCTCGCGCCACTCGCAGCGCTGCAGCGCGGTCTCGCGGCCCAGTGGCGACAGCCGTGTGCCGGGCAGGGGCCTGCTGCACAGGTGGGTGTGGTAAGTGCTGCCGTCGGCCAGCTCGACGATCTGGCCGTGGCCGGCGCGCTGCAATGGCGCGTCGGGGTCGTTGCGCGCGGTGATCGGGTGGGCCAGCGGGTGCGTCTCGTACGGTCCCCACGGCTGGCGCGCGCGTGCCATGGTCACCGCGTGGTCGTAGGCGGTGCCGCCTTCGGCGACGGTGAGGTAGTACCAGTCGCCGCGCTTGTGCAGGTGCGGGCCTTCGACCAGTCCGAGCGCGGTGCCGGGGTAGATGTTGCGCGGCTCGCCGACCAGGCAGCGCGTGTGCGGATCCCACTCCTGCAGCAGGATGCCGTCGAAGGCGCTGGCCTTCGGATCGCCCCCCACCGAGCCGGTGCGGTGGTTCCAGCGCATGTTGAGAAACCACTTGCGGCCATCGTCATCGTGGAACAGCGAGGGATCGAAGCCCGAGGAATTCACGTACACCGGCTCGCTCCAAGGGCCGTCGATGTGCGGGGCGGTGACGATGTAGTTGTGCGCGTCCTTGAAGTTGCCGTCGAAGCGCTTGACGTCGGTATAGACCAGCCAGAAATACCCGTCGGCAAACGACAGGCACGGCGCCCAGATGCCGCACGAATCGGGGTTGCCGCGCATGTCGAGCTGGCTGGCACGCGTGAGCGGCCGGGCGTCCAGCGTCCAGTTCACCAGGTCGCGGCTGCGGTGGATCTGCACGCCGGGGTACCACTCGAAGGTGCTGGTGGCGATGAAGCACTCGTCGCCGACGCGGCAGATGCTGGGATCGGGGTTGAAGCCGGGCAGGATGGGGTTGTGGATCATGGCAGCCCTGGTTGGTAAAGGCCGGATATTCGACGCATCATGGTAACGTTACCAAACCCGCTGACGCCATGGGGTAATCGACAGGCACGCAGCGGCTGTTGGCCGCCGCGTCGTGGCCGGCCTCGCCGCCGATTGCGGCCCGTGGCGCCTGTGCCCAGCCCACCGACCGGTCGATGGCCACGGCCTGCGGCCGCATGCCGCGCGCGCAAGGCCCGGCCGGCGTGGCTGCACAATGCCCGCCGATGACCCAGCAGCGCAGCAGCCGACGCCATCCTGGTGTGGCGACGATCACCGACGTGGCGCGACATGCCGGCGTATCGCCGATGACCGTCTCGCGCGTGGTCAACGGTGAGCCGGGCGTGCGGCCGGCGCTGCGCGAAGCCGTGCAGGCCGCGGTGGCGGCACTGCAGTACATGCCCAACCCGGCGGCGCGGCGGCTGGTCGGCAGCGAGCTGGTGCGCCTGGGCGTGCTGTACAGCAACCCGAGCGCGGGCTACCTGAGCGAGCTGCTGGTCGGCCTGCTGAACCAGGCCAGCCTGCTGCATGTGCAGCTGCTCGTCGAACCCTGCGGCGACGAGCCGCAGCACCCGCAGCATGCGGCCCGCTTGCTGGATCAGGGCGTTGACGGCCTGCTGCTGCCGCCGCCCTTGGGCGATGCGCGGGCCCTGCTCGACCTGGTGGCTGCGCGTGACGTGCCGGCCGTGGCGGTGGCCAGCGGCAAACCCGATGCCTGCGTGGGCGCGGTGGGCATCGATGACCGCGAGGCCGCGCGCGAGATGACGCGCCATCTGCTGGCGCTGGGCCATGAGCGCATCGCCTTCGTCACCGGCCACCCGAACCAGACCGCCTCGCGCCTGCGGCTGCAGGGCTGGCGCGACGCGATGACACAGGCCGGCCTGGTGCCCGAGCCGCGCCTGGTGGCCAAGGGGCAGTTCAGCTACCGCTCGGGCCTGGACGCCGCGGAGTCGCTGCTGGCATTGAACCCGCGGCCGACCGCGGTGTTCGCCTCCAACGACGACATGGCCGCCGCCACCGTGGCTGTCGCCCACCGGCTGGGGCTGGACGTGCCGGGTGATCTGACGGTGGCCGGCTTCGACGACACCGCGATCGCGTCGACCATCTGGCCCGGGCTGACGACGATACGACAGCCGATCGCCGAGATGGCGCGCCGCGCCCTGGACCTGCTGGTAGAGCAGGTGCGCCAGCGGCGCGCGGGCCAGCCGGCGCCGCCGCGCCATGAGCGCATGCCGTTCATGCTGCTGCGCCGCCAGTCTGACGCCGCGCCGCGGGCGCGTCCGCCGCTGCGCGGCGCCGCGCGCACGCGCGCCACGCCACGCTGAGCCCGCGCGCTCAGCCCTTCACGGCGCCCGCGCCCAGCCCGGCGACCAGCGCCCGCTGCGCCACCAGGAACAGCAGCACCACCGGCAGGATGGTCAGCGTGACGTAGGCCAGCACCAGCGGCCAGTCGGTGCCGAACTCGCCCTGGTAGGCCATGATGCCCAGCGGCCAGGGGAAGCGTTCCACGCTGTTGAGCAGGATCAGCGGCATCAGGTAGCCGTTCCAGGACTGCACGAAGGTGATCACGCCGACGGTGGCCATGATCGGGCGCGACAGCGGCAGCACGATCTGCCAGTAAAAGCGCAGGTAGCCGGCACCGTCGATGCGCGCGGCGTCCAGCAGCTCGTGCGGCAGCTCGCGGAAGGCGCCGCGAAACAGCAGGATCGCCGCGCCCAGCGAGAACGCCACCGACGGCAGCACCACGCCGAGATGGTGGTCGAGCAGGCCGAGATCGCGCACCTGGATGAACAGCGGCAGGATCGCCGTGGCCGCCGGGAACAGCAGGCCGATCATCACGTACTGCAGCAGGTAGCGCTGGCCCCAGAAGTGCAGGTGCGAGAACGTGAACGCCGCCATCGATGCCAGCAGCAGGGTCAGCGCCGTGGTGCCGCCGGCGATCATCAGCGAGTTGCCCATCATGCGCCAGTAGCGCGACGTGCCCAGGATGCCGGCGTACTGCTGCCAGCGCCACACCTCGGGCAGGCCGAAGGGGTCGGCGCGCAGCTCGGCGATGCTCTTGAAGCCGCCCAGCACCGCCGCCACCAGCGGCATCAATACCGCCAGCGCCAGCACGCCCAGCAGCGTGTAGCGCCAGGCCAGGCCGGCGGCCGACAGCCGTTCGTCTGCGGCGGTACTCATGACTCGCGCGCCATCACGGTGCGCTGCCACACCAGCGCGAAGCCGAGGCACAGCAGAAACAGCATCACGCCGATGGCGCTGCCGAAGCCCACCCGCGTGCGCGTGATGCCGTGGCTGTACATGAAGCTGACCAGCGTGTGCGTCTCGTCCAGCGGGCCGCCGTTGGTCAGCGGGATCACCAGGTCAAACAGTTGCAAGGAGCCGAGCACCGCGAAGAAGACCGACAGCTTCAGCGTCGGCTTCAGCAGCGGCAGCTGGATGTCGGTGAACACGCGCCAGCGCGACGCACCGTCCACGCGCGCCGCGGCATACAGCTCGCGGTCGATGCCCTGCAGGCCGGCAATCATCAGCATCATGTGGAAGCCGAAGAACTTCCAGGTGATGACGATCCACAGCGCCAGCCGCGCCCAGCCCGGCTCGGCCAGCATGTACGGCGCCTCGGCGCCGGCCGCGCGCGCAACATGGGCCACCATGCCGGCATCGCCGTCGAACACGAAGCGCCAGATCAGCGCCGCCGCCACCTCGGCCAGCACGAAGGGCAGAAAGAACACCAGCCGGAACGCCGGCGCCGCGGGCAGACGCTCGACCAGCAGCACCGCCAGCAGCAGCGCCAGCGGCAGCTGCACGCCCAGCGTCACGGCCACGATGGCGGCGTTGTTCAGCAGCGCGATGTGCAGCACCGGATGCGACAGTGCCTCGGCGTACTGCGCCAGGCCGACATAGCGCGTGGGCGCGCCGAAGCCGTCCCAGTCGAACAGGCTGTACCACGCCGCCTGGCCCACCGGCCAGACGACAAACAGCGTGAACAGCAGCAGTGCCGGCGGCAGCAGCACCAGGGCCGCGCCGACGCCGCGCGGCCGTTCGGGCGCCCGGCTCATTGCCGACGGGCGCGTTCCACCGCCTCGGCCGCCGCCTGCGGCGAGGTGCGGCCGGCAGCGATCTCGGTGGTGACGTCATTGACCACGCGACCGACCGACGGCCCCAGCACCTGGTCATAGAACAGCTGGTGGTAGGGCGAGGCCGCCAGCGCCTGCGCGCTGCGGCGGAAGAACGGGTTCGTCATGTCGCGGTCAGCACCCTTCACCGCCGGGATGAAGCTGCCCTGCGCGGCCATCTCGCGCTGCGTGTCCAGCGCGGTCAGCTGCTTGAGCAGCGCCACGGCCTGCGGCGGTGCGCCGGCGGCCATCACCCAGCCATTGGCGCCGCCCAGCGTCTCGCGCGGATCGCCGGCACCGCCGGGCACGCCGGGGAACGGGAACCAGCCCATCTCATCGTCGGACAAGCCCTTCTTGTTGCCGGCATTGCTGCGCTGCTGCAGGTAGATCCAGTTGCCCATCAGCGTCATCGCGCCGCGCCCATCGCCGAACTGGCCGTAGCTGGACGGGCCGTTGACCCCCAGGAAGCCGGGCTGGAAGGGCTTCAGGTCGACCAGCTCCTTGAAGCGCTCGCCGGCCTTGACGAACACCGGGTTGGCGAAACCGCCCGCCTCGCCGCGCTGTGCGGCATCAAACGCCGCCTTGCCGCCCAGGCGCAGCGCCAGGTGCGTCCAGTAGAAGTGCATCGGCCACTTGTCGCCACCGCCGGCGATGATGGGCACGATGCCGGCCGCCTTGAGCTTCTTCACCGCCTCCAGGAACTGCGGCCAGTCCTTGATGGCGTCGGCATTGACACCGGCCTTCGCGAACAGCGCCTTGTTGTAGTAGAAGCCCACCTGGCTCATCAGGATTGGCACGCCCCAGGCCTTGCCCTGGTGGCGGAAGGCGTCCAGCGCGCCGGGCGCAAAGCTCTGCCCCCAGGTGCCGGCCAGCTCGGCGTCCAGCGGCTGCAGCACGCCGGCCTTCACCTGGGCGTGCAGCACGCCGCCGCCCCAGCTGTAGAAGATGTGCGGCTTGTCGGCCGACTGCAGCATCGTCGTGAGCTTGGCCTTGAAGGCCTCGTTCTCGAGCACCAGCACGACCACCTTCACGCCCGGGTTGCGCTGCTCGAACAGGCGCGCCTGGCGTTCGTAGAAGGCCTGGGTCACCGGCTCGGTATCAATGTGCACCCAGCGCACCACCGTCTGGGCGGCCACCGGCATCGCCAGCAGCAGCGCCCCGGCGGTGGCGGCAAGCCAGGCGACGGGCTTGCGCAGAAGGTAGGGCATCAGGTCGTCCTTCGGTTACGGCAGATGGCGTGGATGGTGCTGTGCAAGCGCTGTTCGCGCATTGGGTATTTCACTGAGGTGCGCACCTCAGAACGGCGCAACAATGCGTCAACTCATGAGCCACCGCCCCATGCCCATCACCCGCCGGCGCTTCCATCACCTGCTTCTGGGCGGCGCGGCCGCCGGCCTGTCGGCCTGCGCCGCCTCGGGCGGCGGCGAGCTCACGCTGCCAGGCCTGCCGCAGCCGTCGCTGGACAGCCTGGCGCGCGCCAAGGGTCTGCGCTTCGGCACCGCGCTGGGGGTGCTGGCTTCCGGCTCGCGGCAGGGCTCGCGCCTGCGCGACCCGCGCTACCGGGCGCTGATCGCCCGCGAGTGCGGCGCGCTGGTGGCCGAGAACGAAACCAAGTGGCATGAGCTGCGGCCCGACCCGCGGCGCCCGTACAACTTTGGCCCGGCCGACGAGATGTTCGCGTGGGCCAAGGCGCGCGGCATGGCCTTGCGCGGCCATACGCTGGTGTGGGAAGACCCGAACTGGCTGCCCGCCTGGCTGAAGGAGATGGACTTCGGCGCCCGGCCGGCCGAGGCCATGGACCGCGTGCTGGCCGAGCATGTGGCCACGGTGTGTGGCCACTTCGGCCGCGACATCGAAAGCTGGGATGTCGCCAACGAAGCCATCGACCCCGCCACCGGCGAGGCGCGGGTGAACCTGTTCACGCAGGCGCTGGGCGGCGTGCCGCACCTGGCGCGCCTGTTCGAGCTGGCGCGCGAGCACGCGCCGCATGCCCAGCTGGTCTACAACGACTACATGAACTGGGGCGCCGGCGCTGCCCGTCACCGCGCCGGCGTATTGAAGCTGCTGGCCGCGCTGAAGTCGCGCGGCGCGCCGGTGCAGGCGCTCGGGCTGCAGGGCCACATCGGCTTCTGGGACTCGGCTGCGCCACCCAGCACGGCCGACATCGCCGAGTGGCGGCGCTTCCTCGACGAGGTGGCCGGCATGGGCCTGAAGCTGCTGGTCACCGAGTTCGACGTGCATGACCTGCACCTGCCGGCCGACATCGCCACGCGCGATGCCGCGGTGGCCGCGGTGGCGCGTGACTGGCTGGACGCCACGCTCGCCCAGCCGGGCCTGGACCGCCTGATGTGCTGGGGCATGGCCGACCACCACAACTGGCTGCAGGATTTCCAACCGCGCCCCGACGGCCTGGCCAAGCGCGTGGCGCCCTACGACGACAGCCTGCGTGCCAAGCCGCTGCGCGAGGCCATCGCCGCCGCCTTGCGCGCAACACCGGCGCGGCCGGCGGCGTGAGCAATGCCCTGCCATGACCGCCCTGTGCTGCCGCGCCCCGACCGGCGCGCCTTCGGCCGCGCTGCGGCTGCGCTGCTGATGGCCGGCCCCGCCTGCCTGGCCGCTGCCAACGGGCCCCGGCCCGGCGCCCTGCCGCTGGTGATGACGCTGGACGACGGCCCGCTGCTGCAGCCGATGCCCTTGCTGTCGCCGGCCGAACGCCACGCCGCGCTGCGCAGCGCGCTGGCCGCCACCGGGGCGCCGGCGGTGCTGTTCATGACGCTGGGCTTCGGTGCCGACCGCCCCGAAGGCCTGGCGCTGGCACGCCGCTTTGCCGCGGACGGCCACCGCCTGGCCAACCACACCGTCACCCATCTCGACCTGCACGACCCGCAGGTCACGCTGGCGCGCTATGCGGCCGAGATCGACGCCTGCGACGCCGTGGGCCGCACGCTGCCGAACTGGCGGCGCTGGTTCCGCGCCACCTACCTGAACGCCGGACGCGACGCTGCCGAGCGCGGCGCCCTGGCCGGCGTGCTGGACAGCCGCGGCTACCGGCTGGCGCAGGTTGATCTGGACAGCCGCGACTGGCAGTACAGCGCGCCACTGCAGACGCGCCTGCTGGCCGACCCCGATTTCCGGTCTGCGGGCGTGCGCGAACTGCAGCGGCAGTTTTTCGCCCAGTTGCGCCAGCGCGCCGCGGCGCTGCATGAACAGGGCCGGCACGATCCCTCGCGCCCGCAGGTGCTGCTGGTGCACGACCACCTGCCCATGGCGCTGTGGCTGGCCGACGTGGTGGCGCTGATGCACGAACTGGGCTTCGCCTTCGTCGAGCCCGAGCGCGCGTGGCCGGCCACTTGATGAGGTACGCTCCTCATATGAAGAAGAATCCGGCCGTTACACCACCAGATCTGCCGGCCGCGTCGCCGGTGCGCCTGCAAGACGTGGCGCGTGAGGCGGGCGTGAGCCTGGCCACCGTCGACCGCGTGCTCAACGGCCGCGCCGGCGTGCGCGAACGCACCGTGCAGAAGGTGCAGGAGGTGGTGCAGCGCCTGGCCTATAGCCCCGACCCGTCGGCCGCGCGCCTGGCACGCCCGCGACCATGGCGCCTGGCCTTTGTGCTGCCCGAGGGCCACAACAGCTTCGTGGCCATGCTGCGCGCCGAACTGCAGGCGCTGGCGCCGTGGCTGGGCGAACGCCGTGCACAGGCCAGCGTGGTGCTGGCCGACGAATTCCAGCCGGCCCAGGCCGCGGGCGTGATCCAGCGCCTGGCCGGCGAGTGCGATGCCGCGGTGCTGATGTGCCAGGACCACCCGCTGGTGCGCCACGCGATCGAGGAACTGGCCGCCACCGGCGTCACCGTGGTCACGCTGGTGTCCGATGTGCCGGTGAAGGGCCGCGCGCACTTCGTCGGCATCGACAACGTGGCCGCCGGGCGGACCGCCGGCACGCTGCTGGGCCGCTTCATCGCGCCACCGCGCCACGGCAAGGCCAAGGTGGGCGTGGTGCTGGGCTCGCGCTGGCTGCGCGACCACGCCGAGCGCCTGTTCGGCTTCCAGCAGGTGTTGGGTGCCGAATACCCGCACATCGAGCCGCTGGCTCCGCTGGAGGGCCAGGACCGCTCGGACCTGACCGAGCCGCTGGTGCGCGAGCTGCTGGCACGCGAGCCCGACCTGGCCGGCCTGTACAGCATCGGTGCCGGCAACCGCGGCATCGATCTCGCCCTGAAATCCGCCGGAGCCGCCGGCCGCGTGGTGTGGGTCTGCCACGAGCTGACACCGCATGCGCGGCTGGCGCTGCTGGACGGCACGGCCGCTGCCGTCATCAACCAGAGCGCGGCGCACGAGGTGCGCTCGGCCTGCCGCGTGGCGCTGGCGCACCTGGGCCGCGAACGCCTGCTGGCCGACCAGGAGCGTGTGCGCATCGATGTCTTTCTGAAGGAGAACCTGCCGTGATCACCCTGGGCATTGACCTCGGCACCTCGGGCGTCAAGCTGGCGTTGGTGGGCGACGACGACACCGTGCTGGCCACGGCCAGCCGGGCGCTCACCGTGCAGCGCCCGCATCCCGGCCACAGCGAACAGGACCCGGCCGCCTGGTGGGCCGCCACCTGCGAGGCGCTGGACGAGCTGCAGGCCACGGCGGGCGCGCAGCTGGCCGACACGGCGGCCATCGCGCTGTCGGGCCAGATGCACGGCGCCGTGCTGC
>CAYPDO010000085.1:9975-11548 GCA_964409495.1 uncultured Bordetella sp. | reverse complement strand
GGCCGCGCCCGCGCCGGCGCCGGCCGCACCCGCCGCCCCGGCGCAGTACACCACCTGGACCTTTGGCGAGCTGCCCGAGCTGATGGAGATCCGCAAGGCCGGCCAGACGCTGATCGGCTTTCCGGCCCTGATCGACAAGGGCACGGCGGTGGAGATCGAGGTCTTCGACGAGCCCGCGGCCGCCGCGCTGAAGCACCGCGCCGGCCTGCGCCGCCTGGTGGCGCTGCAGATCAAGGAGCCGCTGAAGTATCTGGAAAAGAACATCCCCGACTTCACGCGCCTGGCCGCGGCCTACATGGCACTCGGCACGGCCGACGAGCTCAAGGCCATGATCGTCGACCTGGCGGTCGACCGCGCCTTCCTGGCCGAGCCGCTGCCCACCGATGCGGCCAGCTTCGAGGCCCGCGTGGCCGAAGGCCGCAGCCGCCTGAACCTGATCGCTCAGGAGGTGGCGCGCCTGGCCGGCACCGTGCTCACCGAGCTGCAGGCCGCGCAACGCAAGCTCAAGGACAGCCGCAGCCTGCCCAAGGATGTGGCCGACGACATCGCCGCGCAACTGCAACGGCTGTGCAACAAGCGCTTCCTGCTGTCCACGCCCTGGGCTGCGCTGCAGCACTGCCCGCGCTACCTGAAGGCCGTGGTGCTGCGCCTGGACAAATGGCGCGCCGACCCCGCGCGCGACGCCCAGCGTCTGGCCGAGCTGCGCCCGCTGGAGCAGCGCTACACCCGCCGCCTGGCCGAGCAGAAGGGCGTGGCCGATGCCCGGCTCGATGAATACCGCTGGCTGCTGGAGGAGCTGCGCGTGAGTTTCTTCGCCCAGGAGCTGCGCACGCCGCAGCCGGTGAGCGTGAAGCGGCTCGACAAGGCCTGGCAGCAGCTGTCGAGCTGAACACCGGTGCGGTGCGGCTGCGCGGCACCGATCCTGCATGCGCGCGGCACCTGGAGGTGTCGGCACCCCCCCAAGGCATGCAGCTCTGGGGTGCTGCCCTCTTGACCAGGGCGCCGGCCTCCTTACCATCGCGCGACCGCGCAGGCAGCCAACACGCTGCCAGCGCGGCCAGTCAGGGAGCGCCCGCCAAGAACGGGATCGTGAGGAGTGGCTTTGTGCTGAGGTTTCACAAGGGTGGGCATCCGTGGGCGCTGGCCTGGATGCTGTGCGTGGGCTGCCCATTGCTGGTGCAGGCCCAGGGCAGTACGGTGAGCATCACCATCGGTGCCACCGAAGAATCGGTGGCCGAGCGCATGCGGCGCGCCGAGCGCGCAGCCAACAACCCGCTGCGCCGCATTCAAGAGGCTGCGCGCCTGGGTGGCGGGCCGGGCAAGGCCGCGTCCAGCGCTGCCACGCCGGCCAATGCCACGGCACCACCGGTGGCGGCCAACGCCCCGCCGGCCGCCGCGGCCACAGCGGGGCCAGCGCCTGCCACGGCAGCGGCAGCGGCCGCCGCCGGCAGCCGGCGGTCGGCAGGGGTGGGCACAGGGGCCGGTGCAGGGGCGGTTGGTGGCGCGGCGCCGGTCGCCGCGGGCAATGCGGGCAATGCGGGCAGTCCGGCGCTGGCCCGCGCCGAGCCGCCGG
>CAYPDO010000085.1:0-9875 GCA_964409495.1 uncultured Bordetella sp. | reverse complement strand
GCGGGCAATGCGGGCAATGCGGGCAGTCCGGCGCTGGCCCGCGCCGAGCCGCCGGCGCAGCCCACGCCGGCCGCGGCGGCCATGGCTGCGCCGGCGGTGTTGCCCACCGCCGCGGCAGCGGCCCCCGCGGCCCCATCGTCAAACAGTGCGGCGCTCACGCCGGTCACAGTCGCGGCGGCGTCCCAGGCCGCACCCGCAGCGGCCCCAACGGCAACGACGGCCGCCGTTCCGGCTGAGCGGGCCGATCCTGCTGCCGCCGCGCTGGCCGTGCAGGCGGTGGCGGCGGCCGCGCCCGAGCCCGATGCCCGCGCCGCGCGTGCCGCGGCGGCTGGCGCCGTTTCTATGCCGCAGCTGCTGCAGATGGTGGAGCCCGACTTCGCCGGCCGCGGACCGCTGGATGCCGAGATGCTGCGCTTCCGGGTGCGCTTCTCGATCAGCGCCGATGGCAGCGTGAAGGACGTGGTGGTGCAGGGCGGTGCCGACCGCAACCTGCAGCGCGCCGTGCGCGAGGCCGTGCAGCGCTGGCGTTACGCGCCGCCGCTGCAGCCGATGCCGCACTCGGTGGAACTGGTGGTGCGCTTCAACAGCTGAGCACCGATCAGAACAGCTCGATTGCCGGGCGCGCGCTGGTGTCCAGCCCCGGATGGCTGCCATCCACGCCGGCATGCACGGCATGCTGGGCCGGCATCACATAGCGCTTGACCTGGGCGTCCATGCGCTCGCGCAGGGTGCGCGCGCCGGTGGCGGCCTGCGGCGATTTCAGCGCCCGGCTCAGATCGCGCAGGTGCTGGTCCAGGTCTTCCAGACCCAGCTGTACGCCTTCCACGCGCTGGCGCAGCACGTCCTGCCCCTGCAGCTGGCCCAGTGCATCGGTGAGCCGCACGGCGATGTCCTCGTGGCCCTCGCGGATGTGCTCGATCACCGTCTGCAGCTGCAGCCGGCCCAGCGATTCGGAAAACCGCGTCTGCATGGCCGCGATGTCGCCCAGCACCTTGCGCATGTTGCCCGAGGTGGTCTGCCGGCCGTCCTGGGCCATGGCCGCCTCGAGCTCCTTGTCCACGCCCCGCGTCACCTTGTGGATCTTCTCGGCGATCTCCACCGCCACCTCGGCAGTGCGGTTGGAAAGCTGGCGGATCTCGGCGGCCACCACGGCGAAGCCACGGCCGGCCTCGCCGGCCCGCGCGGCCTCGATGGCCGCGTTGATGGCCAGGAAGTTGGTCTGGCGCGCCACGGTGCCGATCACGTCGACCAGCGGCCCCATCGACTTCACGTCCTGCAGCCGGCGGATGCGCTCCAGGCTGGCCGCCACGTCGGCCTCCTGCTTCTGCACGAACATCTCGAGGATCGAGCCCAGCTGCGAATCGACCATCAGCTTCTCCTGCATCACCTTGTGCAGCTCGTGGCTGTTGGCCTCGGTGGCGCGGATGCGCTCGAACTGCGCCAGCGAGACGCGGTGGATCGACTCGATGCGCTCGACCAGCTGCAGCATCAGCTGCTCGGATTCACCCAGCGCGCCGCCGAGCTGCTCGCGCATCAGGTCCACATAGGGCCCGGCGTCGCTGAGCTCGCGCGACAGGCAGCTTCGCGAGAGGCCGCCGCCGGGAGGCAGCCAGCTGCCCAGCGCAGCCGGCATCGGCAGCCAGCGCTGCGCGCCGGTGGCCAGCAGCTGCGCCAGGGCCAGCACGCCGGCCGCCAGCAGCGCCGCGCTGGCCGCCACGGGCAGCGCGCCGTGTGCGGCCTGCATCAGCCAGGGCGCCACGCCGGCGGCCACCGGCACCGCCACCGCGGCGCCGATCAGGAAGGCCGGCGCAGCCGGCCAGCGCCGCGGGCGCGGTTCGGGAGAGCTCATCGCGGTGGACAAGGGGATCACCTCGGGTCATGTTGCGGCAGGGGCACCGGCGCGGGCGCGCGCCGGGCCGGGTGGGCGCGTCAGCGCGCGGCCATCAGGGCGCGGGCGCCGATTCGCGCACCAGCTGCTCCACCTGTTCCAGCAGCTGCCACGGGCTGAAGGGCTTGACCAGGTAGCCACGCACACCGGTGCCCAGGCCCAGCTCGATGTCTTCGGAGGCGCCCAGCGCCGACAGCAGCAGCGTGGGGATGCGGGCCAGCTCGGGGTCGGCGCGCAGCGTGCGTGCCACGGTGAGCCCGTCGATGCCGGGCATCATCACGTCCAGCAGGATCAGCGCGGGCTTGTGGCGGCGCACCAGGGCCAGCCCTTCCTCGCCGTGGCTGGCCTCCAGCACCTCGAAGCCCTTGAACTCCAGCGTCATGCGGATCAGGCGGCGGATGTCGGGCTGGTCTTCGATGGTCAGAACGGTCGCGGTCATCCGGTTCTCCAGGGGTGGGGGGGGAGGGCAGGCAAGAGGGCGCGCTCAGGCACCGGCCGTGGCGGCGGACCGGCGGCGGGTGTCGGGTTCATCGGCGGCCGTGGTGGCACTGGTGGCGCCGGTGGCGGCGGTGGCGGCGGGCACAAGGCTGCCCGGCGCCGTGACGGCGGGCAGACGGATGGTGAAGCGGGCGCCCCCGCCCTGGGCCTCGTCGGCGGTGATGCTGCCGCCGTGCGCCACCACGATGCGGCGGCTGATCGTCAGGCCCAGGCCGGTGCCGCCGGCGCCGCTGCGCGTGCGGCTCGACTGCACGAAGGGCTCGAAGATCGATTCCAGCTCGTCCGGTGGAATGCCCGGGCCGTGGTCGCGGATGGCCAGCGCCACATGGTCGGGCCCGGCGTCCACCGCCTGGACCTCGATCTGGCTGCCCTGCGGTGCAAAGCGCAGGGCATTGGCCAGCACATTGCGCAGCACCTGGCGCATGCGGTGCGGCTCGACCAGTGCCGGCAGCACCGGCAGCGGATCGGGCAGCTGCAGCGTCAACCCGCGCTGGGCCAGTTGCAGGCGCAGCTCGTGGGTCACCTCGCGGGTCAGCTCGGCCAGGTCGCCGCGGCGCAGGTCCAGCGAGCCGGCGGTGCCGTCGATCTTGTTGATGTCCAGCAGGCCGTTGACCAGGCGCAGCATGCGGCGCCCGCCGGCCAGCACGTCCGAAAACATGCCGTGCAGCATCGGCTGATCCTTGGCGAAGTGCAGGCCCAGCTCGGAGAAGCCGATGATCGACTGCAGCGGCGTGCGCAGCTCGTGGCTGATGGTGCCGATGAACTCCGACTTGGCCTGGTTGGCCTGTTCGGCCGCCTGGCGCGCGCGCATCAGATCGGTGATGTCGATGCGAAAGCCCACCATGTGGCCATCGGGCAGGCGGTGCTCGCGCACGCGCAGCACGCGGCCCTCGTCGGTGGTCTGCAGCAGCGGCACCTCGGGCGCGCGGTGGCGTGCCAGGCGCTCGGCCACCCAGTCATCCACCCGGCCGATGGCCTCGCGGTACTGGCCACGCTGCGCGCCGATGCGGATGATGTCCTCGAAGCGCATGCCGGGCACCAGCAGGTCGGCCGAGGTGGCGTACACGCCGCGGTAGCGCTCGTTGCAGTACACCAGACGGTCGTCGGGATCGAAGAGCACGAAGGCCTCCTCGATGGCGTCGATGGCCGCACGCAGCAGCGCCGCTTGGCGGCGCAGCTCGGATTCCATGCGGTGCCGTTCGGTCACGTCGGTCTGGATGGCCATGAAGCCGTCGAGCCGGCCCTCGGCATCGCGCAGCGGCTGGATGGTCAGGTCCAGCCAGTACAGCCGCCCATCCTTGGCGCGGTTGAGCAGCTCGCCGCGGAACAACTGGCCGGCATCCAGCGCCGCGCGCATCTGCGCCACGGTCTCGGCGCTGGTGTCCTCGCACTGCAGCAGGGCGCCGGGCGACAGGCCCAGCACCTCCATCGCGCCGAAACCCGAGATGCGCTCGAAGGCCTCGTTCACCCAGGTGATGCGGCGCTTGGCGTCGGTGATGACCACGATGTTGGTGGTTTCCTGGGCCACCATGGCCAGGCGTTCGAGGTCGTTGGTGAGGTGGGTGGTCAGCACCTCGGCGGCACGGCGCGAGAGCAGCAGCTGGCGCAGCACCTGGGCCAGCCCGGCACTGGCCAGCAGGCCGGCCAGGCCCACCAGCAGCGCCAGGCCGACCGGGCCGACCGCGGCGCCGGGCGCCGCGCGGTGCACCGCCCAGGCCAGCAGCGCAGCAGCCAGGCCGCCACCCAGGCCCAGCACGGCCGGTGCGGCGACCGGATGCAGGCGGTGGTAGGGCAGGCGCAGGGCCATGGCGGGCGGGTCGGTGGGCTCAGTTCGTCACAGGTCGCTCGCCAAAAAGTTGGGCGAGCAGACCGCCGGGGTACTGCATACAACCGATGTCGCGCCATGCCGTGCATGGCCAGCACGCCTGGCCCGACCCGTGCCGCAGCCATGCCGCAGCGCGTGCCGTGGGCTCGCCAGGTGTCCAGGACAAGTGTTTATCGGTCAATGCCCACAGGGCTTGAGGGGCCGCCGCGTGATGCAGGGCACGGCCCTCCGGCCGGCGCCAGGTGCGCGGCCCGGTATCAGGTCTGCGGGCGCTGGCGCCACTCGGCCACCGCGCGGGGCAGGCTGTGCAGGCTGGCCAGGCGCCGTGCCGGCAAGGCGGCGGCCAGCCCATCCAGTGCCGGATGCGTGCCGCCCAGCCACAGCGCCGGGCCATCCGGCAGCGCCGCCTGCAGCTCGCGCAGGTTGCGCTGCACATCCGCCGCGGGCAGGTGCGGCCCCACGCCGATGGCCACGATGTCGGGGTGCAGGCCGCGCACGGCCAGGCCCAGGTCGCGCGGGGCCAGCTGGGTGCCCAGACGCAGGGGGTCGGCGCCCTGGCAGGCCAGCACGCAGTGCGCCAGCAGCAGGCCCAGGGCATGGGGCTCACCGGGCGGTGTGCACAGCAGCACGCGCGGCGCGGCGGCCGGTGCGCCGTCGCGCTGGCGCTCGCACAGCGCGGCGCGCAGCATGTCGTCCAGCAACTGGCTGGCCCAGTGCTCTTGGTAGACCTCGATGCGGCCGGTCTGCCAGGCCTCGCCCAGGCCGACCAGAAACTCCGGCACCAGCTCGCAGGCCACGCGCTCCAGGCCGAACCGGACCAGGGCCGAGCGCAGGGCGGCGCGCAGTGTGTCGGGTTCGTCGGCGGCAACGCAATGTAGCCAATGGGCCGCCAGCGACGCCTGGGGCTGCGGTGGGGCGGGCATGCCGGCGGTTGCGCAGGCGGCCATGGCGGCCCCGGTGGAACACTGGCGGGGCAGGGCCGCGCCGCGCCGGGGGGCCGTGCGGGCCAGGGCCTGAAGCTCGGGCTCGGGCAGGCGCAGCAGCTGGCCGGGGCGCCAGCCGCCTTCGATCAGCCGCGCGGCCAGACGCAGCCGCTCCACCTGGTCAGGCGGATAGCGGCGCTGGCCGCGCACCGTGCGCACCGGGTAGGGAAAGCCGTAGCGCTGCTCCCACTTGCGCAGCAGCTCTTTGCCCAGGCCGGTGGCACGCTCCAGATCGGTGATCGTGGCCTCGGCCAGATCGTGCGCGTCAGGCCCGTCGGGCACGGGCCGCGTGGTCATGGCGTGCCGCTAGCTCCGGTGCCGGCGGGGCGGGCCGCACCAGCCGCCGCGGCCTCGCTGACGCTGCCGCCGAGAAAGCGCTGCACCAGCGAGATCAGGTCGTGCCCGCCGGTGGGCTTGATCAGCCAGGCGGTGGCGCCGGCGGCCTTGCCCTCGTCGCGCAGTGTGCGCTGGCCCTGGGTGGTGAGCGCGATGATCGGCGTGAAGCGCAACAGCTTGCGCGCCTCGCGGATCAGGCCCAGCCCGTCCACGCCGGGCATCACGATGTCGGTGAGCAGCAGGTCGGGGCGCAGGCCGCCGTTGAGCAGCCTCAGCGCGGCACCGCCATCCTCGGCCACCAGCACCTTGTAGCCTGCCAGGGTCAGCGACATCTCGACGCTCATGCGCATGGTGGCCGAATCGTCCACCACCAGGATGGTCTTGACGCGGGACTCAGAAGAACTCGACGCGGGGGCCATAGGCGGTTGCCAGGGTGAGGTTTTGGGGCGCGGGTTCGTCGGCGTCGGGTGCGGGTTCGGGCAGTTCGGCACCGATGGCACGGGCGTGGGCCACGCGCTGCGAGTGCATCACGTAGTTCTCGGTCCAGCGCGAGAGCAGTTCTTCCAGCAGCACCGGCGGCGGCGGGGCCTGGCCGTCGATCAGCTGGTAGATCTGCGAGAAGTGGTCGGACAGGCTCGCCAGCGCGCTGTTGATCTGCTCGAGCAACTGGCGGTTGATGTCCTGGAACTGCATGTCGCCCAGGGTGTTGATGATGTCCTCGGTGACCACGGCCATGCCGCCGTCCATGTGCGTGGACAGCTCGCCCAGGTAGGGCACCACGTCGCCCAGCGTGTCGCTCATGGCCTGGATGTGCTGGGCGATCTCGCCCAGCTGGGTGGCGGCACTGTCGCCTTCCATGGCGCGCGCGCTGGCCAACTCTTCATCGATGGCGCTGGCGGCCAGCGCGATGCCCTCGGTGATCTGGCGCGCGGCCTCGCTGGTCTGGGTGGACAGGCGCCGCACCTCGGCGGCCACCACCTTGAAGCCCGCGCCCTCGCGGCCGGCGCGGGCGGCCTCGATGCTGGCGTTGATGGCCAGCAGGTTGGTCTGGCGCGAGATCTCGCCGATCAGCGCCGCCACCGGCGTGAGCTGGCGCACCTGCTCGGCCACGGCGCGCACGCGCTCCTGGTTGGTGGCGCGCTGCGCCTCGAACTTGTGCTCGTGCTCGGCCAGCGACGCCACCGCCTGGCCATGCTGGCCGGCACGGCCCAGCGAATCGGCCGACAGCGACTGCGAACGCCGCACGGCCTCGTGGATGCGCAGGCGCAGCTCGTGGGCGTTGTGGTGCACACGGTTCATGCGCTCCATCATCGACATCACGGCCGTCTCGCTGGAGTGGATGGTGGCATCCACCTGCTGCTTGAGCACGGCAAAGGCCTGGCGCAGGGTGTGGATGTCCTGGGCCACCACCGCGGTGGCGCGCGCATGCGTGCCCAGCTGCATGGGCGAGGCATGCCCACCCAGCCACACACCGATGGCGGTGCCGCCGGCCAGCCAGGCCAGCGCGGCCCAGGACACCGACTCGGTCCACAGCGCATGGGCGGCCAGTGCCGCCAGCACCAGGACGGCCAGTCCGATGTCACGCACCTTCAGGCGCGCCAGCCAGCGCCGCGCCAGGCCAGGGGGCTGCTTGACGGTCTGCATGGCCACCTCAGGCTCCGGGCACGACCTGCTTGATCACCTTCACCAGGTCGGCGCCGCCCACCGGCTTGACCAGCCAGCCGGTGGCGCCGATCTTCTTGGCCTCCTCGCGCTTGGCCTGCTGGCTTTCGGTGGTGAGCGCCAGGATGGGCGTGAAGCGCAGCAGCTTGCGCGCCTCGCGGATCAGGCCGATGCCGTCGAGCTTGGGCATGTTGATGTCGGTGATGATCAGGTCGGGGCGCAGCCCGGCCTTGAGCTTGCCGAGCGCGGCCTCGCCGTCGGAGGCCGTCTCGACCTTGAAGCCGCTGATCTCCAGTGTGCCCTTCAGGCTCATCAGCATGGTGGCCGAGTCATCGACCAGGAAGACGCTTTTCATGTGGACGCACCCTCTTGCAATGGCAGTGGCGTGTGGGGGTATCGATGCACGCGGTACGGCCGTGCGGGTTGGCGCACCCTGGAAGGAGCGGTTCCCTCCTGGGCTTTTCGGCCGCCGCGGCTGCGGGCTTGAGGCCGCGGGCCGCGCCGGTGGCGCAAGGTGCACGTGACATTCCGCACGGACGGTTTGCGGTGTCGCCGGGCCTCAGGCGCCGGCCAGTCCGCCAGCGGCCAGAGCGGCCGCAAGCTGGCGGTCGGCAGGCGCCGCCACGACCCGCGGCTTGAGCGCCAGCAGCACCTGCAGCACCGCGCCATGCACCTGCGCGCACTGGCCCAGGTGCACGCCGCGGCCCGGGCCTTCGCGCAGCCAGTTCGACAGCGTTTCGGCATCCTCGACGGCGACAAAGCCGTCGAGCATGGCCTGCTTCTTGTGGAATCGGATCGGCATCAGCTCAGCTCCTTGGGGTTGAGGATCATCAGCACGCTGCCGTCGCCCATCAGCGCCGTGCCGGCAAAGCCGGTGATGCCGGTGAGCACGCCCTCCAGCGGCTTGAGGATGATGTCGCTGGTGCCGTGGAAATCGTCCACCAGCAGGCCCACGTTCTCTTGCCCCAGGCGCACCACCAGCACCGCATGCTCGCCGTCGCCGTTCAGGCGCGGCGGCATGTCCAGTGCCAGCAGCTCGTTGAGCGCGCGCAGCGGCACGATGCGCCCGCGCAGTACCACGGTCTGGGCACTCTTGAAGTGGTGGATGTCCTCGGCCGGCACGCGCACCGTCTCGACGATCAGGTCCATCGGCACACCGAAGCGGCGGCCGGCGGTCTCGATCATCATCACGTTGGTCACGGCCATGCTCAGCGGCAGCGCCAGGCGGATCTGCGTGCCCTGGCCACGGGTACTGGCCAGCTCCACGCTGCCGTTGATGCGTTCCACGGCCGAGCGCACCACGTCCATGCCCACGCCGCGGCCCGAGAGATCGCTGATCGACTCGGCCGTCGAGAAGCCCGGCAGGAACACCAGCTGCACCGCCTCGTGCTCGCTGAGCAGGCCGGCGCGGTCGGCAGGGATCAGGCCGCGTTCCACGGCCTTGGCACGCACGCGCTCGGTGTCGATGCCGGCGCCGTCGTCGCTGATGTCCAGGATCACGCGGTCGCCTTCCTGGCGCGCCGCCACACGCAGCGTGCCCACCGCCGGCTTGCCGGCGGCCACGCGTGCGGCCGGCAGCTCGATGCCGTGGTCCAGGCTGTTGCGCAGGATGTGGATCAATGGATCGGCCAGGCTCTCGATGACGTTCTTGTCGGCCTCGGTGTCCTCGCCCTCGATGACCAGGTTCACTTCCTTGCCCAGCTTCTTGGAAATGTCGCGCACCAGGCGGCCGAAGCGCTGGAACACCGTGCCCACCGGCAGCATGCGCACCTGCATGATGGCGTGCTGCATGTCCTCGGCGATGCGGTTGATCACCGAGTACTGGGTCTTGATCTCGCGCGCCAGCTCGCGCTGGTTGAACACCGTCTCGGCACGGTTGGCCAGGTAGGGCAGGGCGTTCTTGGCCACCACCATCTCGCCGATCAGGTCCATCAGGCGGTCGATCTTGTCCTGCGCCACCTTCAGCACCTTCTGGCCGCTGCCGGCGCCGGCGTCGTCGGCACCGGCGCCGCCACCGCGGCGCGGCTCGAGCGGCGCCACCAGGGCGCTGCCCGATGGCGTGGCGGCTGCGGCCGTGCCGCCGGCGGCGACGGCCTCGTCGGCCGGGGCGCTGCCGGGGCGGTTCTGCAGGGCCCACAGCGCCAGCGGCGCAGCGCCGGCGGGCAGGGCCTCGAGCGAGGCGCGCAGGCGTTCGGTCAGCGCGTCGTCACACCAGCAGCCCAGCAGCTGCGACAGCGTGCGCCGCGTCGCGGCCACCGTTCCGGCGGCGATGCCGGGGCGCGCCAGCAGCGCGCGCTGGTCGTCCCAGATGCGGCCGATGCGGACGTGCAGCAGCTCGGCCACCGGATCGGCCTGGGCCGGCGCCACGCTCTCGGCCGCAACCGACGCCGCAACAGGCGCCGCGCCCAGTTCGTGCCAGGCCAGCTGGTCGGGCACGTAGCGGTAGTGCTCTTCCAGATAGGCGCGCGGCGCGTCGCTGACCACCAGCAGTTCGAGATTGCAGCGGTAGCAGTCGAAGTCGGCCGTGGCGCCCCAGTCGCCGGCCGCGCGCACCGCCAGGTGCTGCAGGCCGGGCGTGGCGCGCGCCAGATGCCAGGGGTCCTCACCCTTGAAGAAGCAGTCGGCGTCGGGCTGGTAGCGCAGCGCGATGAGGCCGGCGCAATGCACCGATTCCGGCAGCGCC
>CAYPDO010000084.1:0-11648 GCA_964409495.1 uncultured Bordetella sp. | reverse complement strand
AGGCCGTGGTGGGCCGACAGGTACAGCGCCAGCAGCGGCGCACCCGCGGCGCCGAACAGCCAGGCCAGGTCGGCCGACAGCGCCGCGCCCAGGTAGCGCAGCCGCGCCGGAAAGGCCGAGGCCACCGCGCCGGCCGCCTGGCCGTAGCTCAGGCCGAACAGCACGAAACCCAGCAGGAAGAACAGGTTCTGACCCGAGGCGCCGCCATCCAGCAGCCAGGGCGTGACCAGGCCGAAGCCGCCGATGGCCACCGCCAGCGTGCCCAGCGTGGTGCGCCGGCCGATGCGGTCGGCCAGCCAGCCCGACAGCGGCATCGACAGCACCGCCAGCAGCGCGCAGCCGGCCTGCAGCCACAGCAGCTCGTCCAGGTCACGCGGCGAACTCAGGCTCAGCCAGGACAGCGGAAACACCGTCACCAGGTGCACCAGTGCGAAGCTGGCCAGCGCCGCAAAGGCGCCCACCGCCAACGTGCGGCCGCCACCGTCGCCCTGCAGCAGGTCGCGCAGGTCACAGGGCTCCAGCTCGTTGCGGCGCAGCGCGTCGGCATAGTCGTCGTCTAGCACCAGCTGCAGGCGCGCGAACAGCGCCACCACGTTGAGCGCGAAGGCCACGAAGAACGGGAAGCGCCAGCCCCAGGCGAGGAAGTCTTCGGCGCTGACATGGCTCCAGAGGTAGGCATACAGCGCCGCCGCCAGGCCGAAGCCCACCGGCGCGCCGATCTGGCCCAGCATGGCGTACCAGCCGCGGCGATGGGCCGGCGCGTTCATGGCCAGCAGCGAGGGCAGGCCATCCCAGGCCGCGCCCAGCGACAGGCCCTGCAGCAGCCGGCAGGCGGCCAGCGCCGCCACCGCGCCGCCCCAGCTGGCCGCACCGGGCAGCAGGGCCATGGTGCAGGTGGCGGTGCCCAGGCCCAGCATGGCCAGCGTGAGCTTGGCGCCACGCCCGAAGCGCCGCTGCACCGCCATGCCGCCCAGCGTGCCCAGCGGCCGCGCCACGAAGGCCAGCGCGAACACGGTGAACGAGGCCAGCAGCGCGTCCAACCGCGCCAGCTGCGGGAAGAACAGCGCCGGAAACACCAGCACCGAGGCCAGGCCGTAGACGAAGAAGTCGAAGTACTCGGAGGCCCGGCCGACGACCACGCCGACGGCGATGTCGTCGGCGGTGACGGCGCCATCGCGGCGCGGTGGCGAGGCATCGCGGCGTGGCAGGCCACCGGCGAACAGGCGGGAGAGCGTGAAGCGGTCGTACATCGCGGGGTGCCGGGGGCGTTGAAGAAATCGGAATCGAAGGCTCAGGCCCGCCGCATGGCAAGAGGCACAGATCAAGCGGCGTGCACGCCCGGCCGCGGGGGGTGGGACAAAGTGTCCAATCGTTGACAACGGTCAATCTAGGTAGATTCCCGCGCAAATCTGCCGACCCAGGGCATCCCCCTAGCCATGCGCGACCACCTCACCCCCACCCGCCAACGCCGCCACGCCCCGCGCGCCGCCGCTGCCCTGGCGCTTGCCGCCACGCTGCTGCCGCTGGCCGGCTGCAAGACCATCGTGATGAACCCGGCCGGCGACATCGCCCGCCAGCAGGCCGACCTGATCATCACCAGCACGGTGCTGATGCTGCTGATCATCGTGCCGGTGATCGTGCTGACGCTGCTGTTCGCCTGGCGCTACCGCGCGCGCCAGGCCACGCAGAGCAGCGCCCGCTACGAGCCCGACTGGGACCACTCCACCAAGCTGGAGCTGCTGATCTGGGGCGCGCCGCTGGCCATCATCATCGCGCTGGGCACCATCACCTGGATCAGCACCCACCAGCTCGACCCCTACCGTCCGCTGTCGCGCCTGGACGAGCAGCGCGCGCTGCCGGCCAACGTCAAGCCGCTGGAGGTGCAGGTGGTGGCGCTGGACTGGAAGTGGCTGTTCGTCTACCCCGAGCAGGGCATCGCCACCGTCAACGAGCTGGCGCTGCCGGTGGACCGCCCGGTGCGCTTCACCCTCACCGCCTCGACGGTGATGAACTCGTTCTACGTGCCCGCGCTGGCCGGCCAGATCTACGCCATGCCCGGCATGGCCTCGCAGCTGAACGCGGTGATCAACAAGCCCGGCACCTGGGAAGGTTTTTCGGCCAACTACAGCGGCGACGGCTTCTCGGGCATGCGCTTCGCGTTCCACGGCCTGGCCCAGGCCGATTTCGACCGCTGGGTCGAGAACGCCCGCGGCGCCGGCGGCACGCTCGACCGCGCCGCCTACCTGGCGCTGGAAAAGCCCAGCCAGCGTGATGCGGTGCGCCGCTATGCCCAGGTGGCGCCCGACCTGTTCGACGCGGTGGTCAACCGTTGCGTCGAGGCCGGCCGCATGTGCATGGCCGACATGATGGCCATCGACGCCCGCGGCGGTGCCGGCAAGGGCGGCCTGGCCGGCGTGACGCGCGCCACCTGGCGCGACCGCCAGCAAACCGTGGTGGCCGGCCTGTGCACCCCGGCCGACCCCGAAGGCCGCGGCCCGGCGCTGAACGCGCGCAGCAACGCCACCCCGATCGACCCCACGACTGCCGCAGGCAAGCTCTGATGTCCGCCTCCTATCCCACCGAGAACCATCCGCTGCTGGGGCGCCTGACGCTGGGCGCCCTGCCGCTGCACGAGCCCATCATCCTGGCCACCTTCGGCGGCGTCGCACTGGGCGGCCTGCTGATGCTGGTGATGATGACCCGCTACCGCCTGTGGGGCCCGTTCTGGCGCAACTGGGTGACCAGCATCGACCACAAGAAGATCGGCATCATGTACATGGTGCTGGGCATCGTGATGCTGCTGCGCGGCTTTGCCGACGCGCTGCTGATGCGCGCCCAGCAGGCCATGGCCTTCGGCGAGGCCACGGGCTTCCTGAACGCCCACCACTACGACCAG
Source organism: uncultured Bordetella sp. (assembly GCA_964409495.1). GTDB lineage: Bacteria > Pseudomonadota > Gammaproteobacteria > Burkholderiales > Burkholderiaceae_C > Pseudaquabacterium. Next base: position 8,752 of record CAYPDO010000084.1, on the reverse strand, counting down.
ATCTTCACCGCCCACGGCGTGATCATGATCTTCTTCGTGGCCATGCCCTTCGTCACCGGCTTCATGAACTACGTGGTGCCGCTGCAGATCGGCGCGCGCGACGTGGCCTTCCCGTTCCTGAACAACTTCAGCTTCTGGATGACGGTGGGCGGCGCGGTGCTGATGATGCTGTCGCTGTTCGTCGGCGAATTCGCGCGCACCGGCTGGCTGGCGTATCCGCCGCTCTCGGGCATCCTGGCCGATCCGGGGGTGGGGGTGGACTACTACCTGTGGTCACTGCAGGTGGCGGGCGTGGGCACCACGCTGTCGGGCATCAACTTGATCGTCACCATCGTGAAGATGCGCGCCCCGGGCATGAGCCTGATGAAGATGCCCGTCTTCACCTGGACCAGCCTGTGCACCAACGTGCTGATCGTGGTGAGCTTCCCGGTGCTGACCGCCGTGCTGGTGCTGCTGAGCCTGGACCGCTACATCGGCACCAACTTCTTCACGACCGAGCTGGGCGGCAACGCCATGGTCTACGTGAACCTGATCTGGATCTGGGGCCACCCCGAGGTCTACATCCTGGTGCTGCCGGTGTTCGGCATCTTCAGTGAGGTGGTGGCCACGTTCTGCAGCAAGCGCCTGTTTGGCTATGCCTCGATGGTGTACGCCACCGTGGTGATCACCATCCTGTCGTACCTGGTGTGGCTGCACCACTTCTTCACGATGGGTTCGGGGGCGAGCGTCAACTCGTTCTTCGGCATCACCACGATGATCATCTCGATCCCCACCGGGGCGAAGATCTTCAACTGGCTGTTCACGATGTACCGCGGCCGCATCCGCTTCGAGGTGCCGATGCTGTGGACCATCGGCTTCATGGTCACCTTCGTGATCGGCGGCATGACCGGCGTGCTGCTGGCCGTGCCCCCGGCCGACTTCGTGCTGCACAACAGCCTGTTCCTGATCGCGCACTTCCACAACGTGATCATCGGCGGCGTGGTGTTCGGCGTGTTCGCCGGCATCACCTACTGGTTCCCCAAGGCCTTCGGCTACAAGCTCGATCCGTTCTGGGGCAAGTGCTCGTTCTGGTTCTGGTTCATCGGCTTCTACCTGGCCTTCATGCCGCTGTACGTGCTGGGCCTGATGGGCGTGACCCGCCGCATGAGCCACTTCCAGGACATGAGCCTGCAGATCTGGTTCCAGGTGGCCGCCTTCGGTGCGGTGCTGATCGCACTGGGCATCGGCAGCTTCATCATCCAGCTGGTGGTGAGCTTCCTGCGCCGCGAGCAGAACCGCGATGTCACCGGCGACGCCTGGGGCACCGGCCGCACGCTGGAGTGGAGCACCGCCTCGCCCCCGCCCGACTACAACTTCGCGTTCACGCCCATCGTGCACGAGCGCGATGCCTGGCACCACATGAAGCAGGCCGGCGCCCAGCGCCCGACCAGCGGCTTCCAGCCCATCCACATGCCCAGCAACACGGCCGCGGGCGTGGTCATCGCCGGTCTGTCCACGCTGATGGGCTTTGCGCTGGTGTGGCACATCTGGTGGCTGGCCGGCGCGGCCTTCGCGGCCACCGTGCTGGCAGCCGTGGTGCACACCTTCAACTACCACCGCGACTTCCACATCCCCGCCGACGTGGTGACGCGCAGCGAGGCGCTGCGCACGCAGTTGCTGGCCTCGCTGGGCCTGGGCCAGAAGCCCACGGCCGCCTGATCAAGACACCCGCCACAAGAAGGACAACACCATGCTGATGGCCAGTTCCTCCGCCGCGCTGGACGCCGCGCGCGCCACGCCGCCGCAGTTCTACGACGATGGCAGCCACCACCCGCAGCAGGGCACGCTGCTGGGCTTCTGGCTGTACCTGATGAGCGACTGCCTCATCTTCGCGATCCTGTTCGCGGTGTACGCGGTCTACGGCCAGAGCTATGCCGCCGGCCCCTCGGGCGCCGACCTGTTCGACCTGCCGCTGGTGGCCGTCAACACGGCCATGCTGCTGCTGTCGTCGATCACCTACGGCTTCGCGATGATCGGCATGAACCAGCGCAGCAAGGCCAAGGTGCTGGGCTGGCTGGCGGTGACCGGCCTGTTCGGCCTGGCCTTCGTGGGCCTGGAGCTGTATGAGTTCAACCACCTGATCCACCAGGGCGCGGGCCCGCAGCGCAGCGCCTTCCTGTCGGCCTTCTTCGCGCTGGTGGGCACGCACGGCCTGCACGTGAGCTTCGGCATCCTGTGGCTGGGCACGCTGATGCTGCAGGTGGGCAAGCTGGGCCTGACCACCGCCAACCGCCGCCGCCTGATGTGCCTGTCGATGTTCTGGCACTTCCTGGACGTGGTGTGGATCGGCGTGTTCACCTTCGTCTACCTGATGGGCTCGATGCCTGCTTCGGCCTGAGGAGCTTTGCCATGGCTGCCGCTCACGACTCTCACGATCACCACGACGACCACGGCCACGGTGAGGCCGAGTACCACGCCACCTTCAAGGGCTATGCCGTGGGCTTTGTGCTCTCGGTGCTGCTCACCGCCGTGCCCTTCTGGCTGGTGATGGGCAAGGTGCTGCCCACGCCCGGCCTCACCGCCGCGGTGATCCTGGCCTTTGCCGCCGTGCAGGTGGTGGTGCACATGGTGTATTTCCTGCACATGAACGCCAAGGTGGAACAGGGCTGGTCGCTGCTGGCCCTGGTGTTCACCGGCGTGCTGGTGGTCATCATGCTGGCCGGGTCGATCTGGGTGATGCATCACCTGAACACCAACATGATGCCCACGCACGACATGCGCATCAGGCCCTGAACATGCCCCCCCCCGAAGCGCCTGCGGCGCCGCCCCCGACCTCGGGTTCTGGGGGCGCCGCCAGCGGACCGGCCGAGCCGGACCCGCGGCGGCCGCTGGGTTGGCGCCGTGGCGTGCTGCGGTTCGTGTTCACGGCCGTGCTGCTGCTGGCCGCCGCCGGCTTCGCGGCGCTGTCGGCCTGGCAGTGGCAGCGGCTGGCGTGGAAGGAGGCGCTGCTCGCGCGCATCGAGCGCCAGCAGGCCGCCGCGCCGCAGCCGCTGGCCGCGCCATCGGCCTGGGCCGGCATCAGCCGCGAGCACGACGAGTACCGCCCGGTCACGCTGCGTGGCTGGCTCGAGCCCCAGCACGAGATCCGCGTGCTGGCCAGCACCGAGCTGGGCCGCGGGCACTGGGTGATGGTGCCGCTGCGCGTGCACGACGGCTCAGCCCAGGGCGCGCGCGTGTGGCTCAACCGCGGCTTCGTCGGTGAGGCCCTGGCCGGCCGGCCCGCCGCACTGCCCGCCGGCGCGGCACAGGCCGAGCTGCCCGCCGGCGCAGCACAGGGCGAACTGCAGGTGACCGGCCTGCTGCGCTTCAGCGAGCCGGGCCGCTGGCTGTGGCAGCACAACGATGCCGCAGCCGGCCGCTGGGTGGGCCGCGAGCTGGCGGCCATGTCGCAGGCCGCGGGCATCCACGCCGCACCGTTTTTCATCGACGTGGCCCGCGACGGCGAGCAGGTCATCCCGGCCACCCACAGCGGCACGCTCACGGCCAGCGCCGCGCCGGCCGCCAGCACCCCGGCCATGGACATTCCCCAGGGCGGCCTCACGGTGCTGCGCTTCAGCAACAATCACCGCGTCTATGCGCTCACCTGGCTGGCGCTGGCCGCCGGCAGCGTGGTGGCCGCAGTGCTGCTGTGGCGCCTGGCACCCGCCGGCAGGGCGGCCTGAGCCCGGGCCGCGCACCGGCCCGATCCGTCTTCCTGGCCGCTGCCGCGGCCTTGTTGCCTGCCGCCGCCCTTGCCCGCCATGCTGCCGTTCCGCCTTGCCCCGTTGCCGCCCTGGTGGCCCTGGCGCGGCGCCTCGGCCGATGACGAGACCCCGCAGCCGGCCGCAGCGCGCCGCGGCACGCCCGTGGTCGATGATCCCGCGCTGCCGCCCGAGGCCCGTGCCGGCCGCAGCAACCTGATGCAGCTGGTGCAGTTGCGCTGGCTGGCGGTGGGCGGCCAGCTGCTCACCGTGCTGGCGGTGCACTTCGGCCTGGCGCTGCGGCTGCCGATCCTGGCCATGCTGTCGCTGCTGGCCGCGCTGTCGCTGTTCAACCTGGCCAGCTGGCTGCGCGCCAGCACCGCGCGCCATGTCGGCCAGCCCGAGCTGTTTCTCGGCCTGCTGATGGACCTGCTGGTGCTCACCGGCCTGCTGGCGCTCAGCGGCGGCGTCAACAACCCCTTCGTGTTCGTGTTCCTGCCGCAGCTGGCGGTGGGCGCGCTGCTGCTGCGCGCCGGCTATGCCTGGGCCCTGGTGCTGCTGGCCTGCCTGGCCATCATGCTGCTGGCGCAATGGCACCTGCCGCTGGCCTGGCCCGATGCGCCGCAGCCGCAGCGCCTGTCGCTGCACTACCTGGGCGGGCTGCTGCTGTGCTTTGCGCTGTGCGCGTCGCTGCTGGTGCTGGCCATCGGCCGCTTTGCGCGCAACCTGCGCCTGCGCGATGCGCGCCTGGCCGCGCTGCGCCAGCGCGCCGCCGAAGAGGACCACATCGTGCGCATGGGCCTGCTGGCCAGCGGCGCCGCGCACGAGCTGGGCACACCGCTGGCCACGCTGAGCATCATCCTGGGCGACTGGGCGCACATGGCGCCCTTTGCCGCCGAGCCCGAGCTGCGCGACGACATCGAACAGATGCAGGCCCAGGTGCAGCGCTGCAAGGCCATCATCGGCGGCATCCTGCTGTCGGCCGGCGACAGCCGCGGCGACGCGCCCACCGCCACCACGCTGCAGGCCTTCATCGACGAACTGGCGCAAGACTGGCGCGAGCGCCGCCAGCAGCCCGATTTCATGCCCGAGCTGGGCCCGCTGCCGGCCACGCCGATCATTGCCGACACCGGCCTGCGCCAGATGGTGACCAATGTGCTCGACAACGCGCTGGAGGCCATGCAGGCCGCCGGCTGCGCGCCGCCGGCCACGCCGCGCCTGCTGGCCGATTGCGTGGACGACCGGCTGGCGCTGCGCGTGCTGGACCGCGGCCCGGGCTTCAGCCCCGAGATGCTGGCCAGCTTCGGCCGGCCCTACCACTCCAGCAAAGGGCGGCCGGGCGGCGGGCTGGGCCTGTTTCTCTCGGTCAACGTGGCGCGCAAGCTGGGTGGCAACGTCAGCGCGCGCAACCGCGAGACTGGCGGCGCCGAGGTCAGCATCGACCTGCCGCTGGCGGCGCTGACGCTGGACAAGCCGTGACCCCACCCGACCACGCCCGCGCCCTGCTCATCGTCGAGGACGACGACGCGCTGGCCGCCACGCTGCGCCGCAGCTTCGAGCGCCGCGGCTGGCAGGTGCTGCGCGCGCATGATCTGGACAGCATGCTGGCCCTGCTGGCCACGCAATCGCCCAGCCACGCGGTGGTGGACCTGAAGCTGGCCAACGGCTGCTCGGGCCTGGCCTGCGTGCAGGCCCTGCACGGCCACGATGCGGCGATGGCCATCGTGGTGCTCACCGGCTATGCCAGCATCGCCACCGCGGTGGAAGCCATCAAGCTGGGCGCACGCCACTACCTGGCCAAGCCGGCCAACACCGACGACATCGAGGCCGCGTTCACGCGCACCGAAGGCGAGACCGATGTCGACCTGACCAACCGCGCCACGTCGATCAAGACGCTGGAGTGGGAGCGCATCCACGAGACGCTGGCCGACACCGGCTTCAACATCAGCGAGACCGCACGCCGGCTGGGCATGCACCGGCGCACGCTGGCGCGCAAGCTGGAGAAGCAGCGCGTGAAGTGAGCGGCACGGCCGCGCGGCGCCAGGGCCGCGCGCGGCCGCCGCGGCTTACCAGCTGCCCACGTTGGGCATGTCGGCCCAGGGCGCGGTCGGTGGCAGTGCACCGCCCTTTTGCAGCAGCTCCACCGAGATCTGGTCGGGCGAGCGCACGAAGGCCATGCGGCCGTCGCGCGGCGGGCGCAGGATCTGCACGCCATGCTGCTGCAGGCGCGCGCAGGCGGCGTAGATGTCGTCCACCGCATAGGCCACATGGCCGAAGTTGCGCCCGCCGGTGTAGACCTCGGGGTCCCAGTTGTAGGTGAGCTCGATCTGCGCGTCCTCGTCGCCGGGCGCGGCCAGGTAGACCAGCGTGAAGCGGCCCTGGGCATGCTCGGTCTGCCGCACGACGTTCAGGCCCAGGGCATCGCGGTAGAAGCGCAGCGAGGCGTCGAGATCGGTCACGCGGACCATGGTGTGCAGGTATTTCATCGGTGGGCCGGCCGGGTGGCAACAGTGCGGGCCTGCACTGTAGCCCGCCACCGATGGCCTTGCCGGCCTGCGGCCACGGCGCTCAGGGCTCGATCGCGATGCCCCACAGCGCGCGGCCATCGCCCACCGTGCCCAGCAACGTGGCGCGGCCGGTGGCCAGGTCCAGCAGGTGCAGCCGGGTGCGGCCGTGCTGGCGCAGCGCCGCCAGCGCGGTGTTGTCGGTGTCGCTGATGTCCATCGCCGCATCGTCGAGCGCGCCAGTGCCCAGCGCGCCCACGCTGCGCAGCAGCCCGGTGTTGGGCGAGACCACCGGCTGGGTGCCTTCCACCGAGCCCTGGGTCAGCAGCGTGCCGCGCGCCAGATCCAGCGCGTAGTTGGTGGTCAGCCTGGCATCGCGCAGGTTGTAGGTGTAGCCGGCGGCGGCCACGCGCGGCGGCTGGCCGGCGCCGGCATCGCCCGGGCCCCAGGCCAGCGGCGGATCGGTGGCGGCCACGGCGCCGGTGTCGGGGTGCAGGCGCAGGTTCTGGCCGCTGTCGCTGACCACGCGCACGCGGTCGGCCGCGGGATTGAAATCGACGCCGAAGCGCTGGCCCTGCAGCGCCACGGCGGTGCTGCCCACCGGCTTCAACTGGCCGCTGGCGGTGTCGATGGTGACCAGCACGCCCGCGCTGGTCAGGGCATACAGCAGGCCCCGCGCCACGCGGAAATCCAGGCCCACCAGAGTCTGCCCCGGCGGCAGGCCGCGCAGCGGCACACGCTGGCTGATCTGGCGCGGCGTGCCGGCATTGAAGCGGATCAGTTCACCGGCATCGGTGACGGCCAGCACGGTCTGCTTGCGCGGGGCAGGCGGCGGTTCTGGCGCCTCGGCCGGCGCGCTGGCGCAGGCGCCCAGCAAGCTTGCGGCGGCCGGCAAGGCCAGGGTGAGGATCAGGCGGCGGGCGGCAGATACAGGGCTCATGGCGGCGGCAGTGTGGGACAACGCCGCGTTATCGGCCGGCCGGCGTGCCGGCTTGAGCGCCGGCCGGGCCGCTGTCAGGCCCGGCGCGTGCGCCGCCGGGCGCCCAGGCCGCCCAGCGCCGCCAGGCCGGCCAGCATCAGCGCCAGCGCGCCGGGCTCGGGCACCGCGGCGCTCAGGCCCACCAGGTCGAAGGCCAGGCCGCTGTCATAGGCCTCGTCGCCCCAGTTCACCACGCCCACCTCGAGCCGGTAGCTGCCGGTGGCCGCGAACTGGTGGCGCGCCTGCAGCCAGCCGGTGAAGCCGCAGCCCTCGGCGTTCTCGTCCCAGCAGCTGTGGTTGGAAAAACCCAGCGGCGACCAGCTCACCGGCTGGCTGCCGGGGCGGCTGTTGAAGCGGAAGTTGTCGAAATCGACGATCACCTGATCGGGGTCGAAGGCCGACTTGTCCACCACCTTGCCGGGAACGATCTTGCCCGAGCCGCCGTTGTTGCTTTGCGCGGTGAACAGCCAGGCCACCAGGCCGCCGCTGCCGGCATCGACGATGCGCGCCCAGGCGTAGTCGTCGTAGTTGGAGCCGTCGGTGGACACGTAGTTGAAGTGCACGCTCAGCGTGTCCTGCGCGGCGGCGCTGAAGACGCCGGAGACGATCTTCGAGCCATTGGTCTCGGTGCCGCTGCCGCGGCCATGGCCGTCCACCTGCACCGGCGAGACGCCGTACACGGCCGAGCCGCTGGTGGTGACGAAGCCATGGGCCGGGTTGGCCAGCGGCGAGCGCGTGATGTCGCCATCGGCGCCCAGCGCGCCGCACTGGCCGGTGCAGACCCAGGTGGCCAGATCGCCGGCCGGGGCCACCGGCAGGGCGCTGGCCGACAGCGGCAGGCCCAGGCACATCAAGCTGGCCAGGGCCGGACGGAACGGGCGACGGAACAAGGGCGTGGCGGGCATGGTGATGGCTTGGGGGTGAGCGTGGCAAGGCGGCGGCCCGCTGCCGGGCCACCGTGGATAAGCGTACGCAGCGCGGGGTCTGAAACATCCCAGGCGCATGCCGGCGTCGCCATGCACCCCCGCAGATGCGGGTGCCGCTGCGCCTACAGCCGCCGTGCCTTCACCGAGCGGCCCTTCACCTTGCCGGCGTTCAGGCCGCGCAATGCCTGGTCGGCCTGGGCACGGGCCACCGCCACATAGGTGGCGAAGTCGTTGAGGTCGATGCGGCCGATGGCATCGGCGGGCAGGCCGATGTCCTTGGTCAGTGCGCCCAGCACGTCGCCGGGGCGGATCTTTTCCTTGCGCCCGCCCAGGATCTGCAGCGTCACCATCGGCGGGCGCAGCGGGCCCTGGCCGGCGGGCGCGGGCGTCAGCTCGGCCAGCGGCTGCCAGCGGCATTCACGGCCCTGCATCTGTTCGATGCGGCCCACGCGGCCCATCTCGTCCAGGCTGGCCAGGCTGAAGGCGCGGCCGGACTCACCGGCGCGGCCGGTGCGGCCCACGCGGTGCACATGCACTTGCGGATCGGGCGAGATCTCCACATTGATCACCGCCTCGAGCTTGGCGATGTCGAGGCCGCGCGCCGCCACATCGGTGGCCACCACC
>CAYPDO010000083.1:0-11800 GCA_964409495.1 uncultured Bordetella sp. | reverse complement strand
TCAACCGCGAGTGGGGCCTGGCGAAGAACGAGAACCCGAACCAGGGCGCCTTCGTGATCGACGAGCTGACCGAGCTGGTGGAAGAAGCCGTGCTGGCCGAGTTTGAAAAGATCGCCGAGCGGGGCGGCGTGCTGGGTGCGATGGAAACCGGCTACCAGCGCAGCAAGATCCAGGAAGAGAGCATGCATTACGAGATGCTCAAGCACACCGGCGAGTACCCGATCATTGGCGTGAACACCTTCCGCAACCCGCAGGGCGACCCGGTGCCCGAGACCATCGAGCTGGCACGCAGCACCGAGGAGGAAAAGCAAAGCCAGCTGCAGCGCCTGGCCGATTTTCACGCCCGCCACGCCGCCGAGGCGCCGGCGATGCTGCAGCGCCTGCAGCAGGCGGTGATCGCCAACGGCAACGTGTTCGAGGTGCTGATGGACGCCGTGCGCTGCTGCTCGCTGGGCCAGATCACCCACGCGCTGTTCGAGGTGGGCGGGCAGTACCGGCGCAGCATGTGAGCACCGCGGCTGCGCCCGGGCCCGGCCGTGGCCGGGCCGGCACCGCCCGCGCCGGTATCAGCGCTGCGGCGCCACCAGCGAGAACGCCGCGCCCTGCGGATCGGCGGCGTTGACGATCCAGCTGCCGCCGGGCACCTGCATCGGCCCGTTCAGCACCTGGCCGCCGGCAGCAGTCAGGCGCGCCACCGCCGCATCGATGGCCGGCACGTTGAAGTAGTACTGCCAGCAGGGCACCGGCACCTCGGGCATGCAGCGCATCAGGCCGCCCATGGCCTCGCCGCCGGCAGCGGCGCTGAACAGCTGGTACGTTCCGGCGTCGCCCATGTCCATGGCCTCGCCCTCGGCCCAGCCGAACAGACCGCGATAGAAGGCCCAGGCGCCGGCCGGCTCGCGGGCCATCAGCTCATGCCAGCCCACGGCGCCAACGGCGCCGGCCGGCTGCGGCGTCTCGGGGCCGCCCTGGCCGCGGTAGATGTTGAACACCGCGCCCTGCGGATCGGCCAGCGTGGCAAAGCGGCCGATGCCGGGGATGTCCTCGGGGCCGAAGCACACGCTGCCGCCGGCGGCCTGCGCGGCGGCCGTGCTGGCGTCCACGTCGGCCACCTCGACAAAGCCGCTCCAGGCCGGCCGGCCGCCAGCGGCCAGCATCTCGGCCGGCAAGGCCATCACGCCGGCCACCTGGCCATGGGCGTTGGACATCAGCGTGTAGTCCATGCCGGGCATCTGCGCCGCATCGGCCGCCCAGCCGATCACCTGGCGGTAGAACGCGCAGGCGGCCGGCGCATCGGTGGTCATCAGCTCGTACCAAACGAAGTTTCCTGGCATTGAGTCCTCCTGGGCAAGGCCGCCGACATGGCGGGTTTCAGCCGCACACGATAGGCGTGGCCGGGTGCTGCCGGCCATCCCCACATCGATGGCATCCGCAGCCCTGGCGATCAGCCGGCCCCGGCCGGGGGTGATCGCCGCCAGTTCCAGGTTGCGGCGCCCGTACAGTGCAGGCCAGCATGGTGCCGTGACTGGCCACCCAGGGAGGAATCGACGATGGATGCCCAAGGCTTCGCGCAGATCGTGGCGCGGCTGGAGCGCGAGAGTGCCGCACATCCGCGGCTTTACCTGGCCCGGGTGGCGCTGGTGGCGCTGCTCGGCTTTGCGCTGATCCTGACCCTGGTGGCCGGTGCCGGCCTCGGGCTGCTGGCGCTGCTGGGCCTGGTGGTGGTGGCGCTGGCCAGTGGCGGCGGCGCATTGCTGCTGCTGTTCAAGCTGGGCAAGCTGCTGCTGTTGCTGGGCGTGCCGCTGTGGTTTCTGATGCGCCAGCTGCTGGCGGCGCTGTTCACGCGTCTGCCGGCGCCGCAGGGCCAGGCGCTGACACGGGCGCAGGCACCGGCGCTGTGGGCCGCGCTTGACGGCATGCGGGCGCGCCTGCGCGGCCCGCGCGTGCACCAGGTGCTGCTGGACGATGCGGTGAACGCCGCCGTGGTGCAGCGGCCGCTGTTCGGGCTGATCGGCTTTCCGCGCAACCACCTGATCCTGGGCCTGCCGCTGCTGGAGGCGATGACGCCCGACGAGGCGCTGGCCGTCGTGGCCCATGAATACGGCCACCTGGCCGGTGCGCACGGGCGCTTCGGCGCCTTCATCTACCGGCTGCGCCGCAGCTGGTCCGGCGTGGCCGGCGTGGCGCAGCAGTGGCAGGGCTTCTTCGGCCGGCTGCTGGCGCGTGCGGTGAGCGCCTATGCGCCCTGGTTCAATGCCTACACCTTCGTGCTGGCGCGGGCCAATGAATACCAGGCCGACCGCAGCGGCGCCGATCTGGTGGGCGCGGCGGTGATGGCCGATGCGCTCAAGCGCAGCAATCTGGCCGGCCCGCAGCACCAGGCCTTCCTGGGCGAGGTATTCGCCCAGGTGGCCGAACAGCCGCGCCCGCCGGCCGACCTGGCGCTGCGCTGGTCGCAGCTGGCGGCCGGCGCCGATGCCCGCGCGCCGCGCTGGCTGGGCGACGCACTGGACCACGTGGCCGACGTGGCCGACACCCATCCCACGCTGCGCCAGCGCCTGGACGCGCTGGCACAACTCGACGCCGCGACCCAGGCACCGCCGCCACGCCAGGGGCCGTCGGCCGCCGAGGCCTGGCTGGGCGCGGCGCTGCCGGCGCTGCGCGAGCAGTTCCAGCGCCGCTGGCACGATGCAGTGGCCGACGGCTGGCAGCAACGCCACCAGGAAATCACCCAGCAGCGCAGCCGCCTGGCCGCGCTGCGTGCCCAGGCCGTGCGCAACTGCGACGAGGAATTCGAGCGCCTGCGCCTGACCAGCCAGCTGGAGCCGGCGGTGGATCTGCGCGTCGAGCTCGGCGCCCTGCTTGCCGGGCGCCCCGATCACCTGGCCGCCGACTACCTGCTGGCCGTGGCCGAGCTGGACCATGGCGACGCCGCCGGCCTGGACCGCCTGGACCGGCTGATGACCCGCGACCCCGAGGCCACGCTGCCGGCCTGCGATCGTGCCCACGCCTGGTGCCGCGCACAGGGCCTGACGGCGCGCGCCGAAGCCTATGCCGAACGCTGGCGCGCGCGTGCGGCGATGGAGCAGGCGCGCCACGCGCAGGCCGGCCAGCTCGACCCCGCCCACACCCTGGCCCCGGCGGCGCTGGACGACGGTGTGCGCCAGGCCGTGTCGGCCGCCCTGCAGCGGCTGGATCGGCGCGGCATCCGCGCGCTGTACCTGGTGCGGCGCGTGCTGCCGGCCGATCCTCAGCTGGGCAGCTGGGTGCTGGGCCTGGACATCGGCTGGTGGGCGCGCCGGCTGGGCCGCCAGAAGGCCATCGTGCAGCGCGTGGCGGCGGCCGACTGGCCGCTGCCGCTGTTCGTGGTGCCGCTGCACAACAACAACGCACGCTATGGCCGGCGGATGCGCAAGGTGCCGGGCGCGCGCCTGGATTGAAGCCGCCGCCGGGCAGCTTGCCCGGCCCGGCTTGGGGCAACATGCCAGCGCCGCTGCCTGTTGCCGCTGGCCTGCCTGTCGCCGCTGGCCTGCCTGCGCCGCGTGCAAGCTGGCTGGCGGCCAGGCTGGCCCGCTTGCCGCCCTCCCCCCGCCGTTCCATCCCCCTGTGCCCATGTCCGCGCAGCCCCCGCTCCCAGCCGCTGGCGCACCACCGCCGGGCCCGGCCCTCGACCTGCCGCGCACCCTGCTGCGCCGCTGGCTGCTGCTGGTGGCCGTGCTGGTGCTGCTGCTGGCCGGCTGGGAGGGCTGGCGCCTGCAGCGCGAGGCCCAGGACACCCTGCCGGCCACCGCGCGCCTGGCCACGCGCCTGGTGTTCCACACGCTGGCGCGCAGCACCAACCCGTTTGACCGCGAGCCGCTGCCGCTGCTCAGCCTGGAGGCGCTGGCCGAGCTGGAACAGCGCGTGCCGCTGTGCGTGCAGGTGATCGACCTGCAGCGCCGTGCCCAGCCGCTGCGCTGCGGCGCAGCCAGCGCGCCCACGCCGCCGGGCGCCTGGCTGGGCACGCTGCTGCAGCCGCAGGATGCCGCGCGCTCGCGGCTGGAGATGTCGCTGCTGCTGCCCGACGGCATCCGCGTGGGGGTGCTCGACGTCAGCGTGTACTGGGCCAGCGTCGGCGAGGCCTGGCTGCAGCGCATCCTCACCTGGCTGTCGCTGGGCGGCGTGCTGGCGGCGCTGGTGGCGGCGGTGGTGCTGCCGGTGGAGCGCGCGCTCAAGCCCACGCGGCGCATCCTGGCCGCACTCGCCCAGCTGGAGGCGGGCGACCTGGCGGTGCGCCTGCCGATGCCGCGCCTGCGCGAGCTGCGCGACATTGCCGAGCGTTTCAACCGCCTGGCCGGGCGCTGGCAGGCCGTGCTGGCCGAGCAGCGCCGCCTGGCCGCGCGCCTGCTCGACACGCGCGAGGAAGAACGCCGCAACCTCGCGCGCGAGCTGCATGACGAGATGGGCCAGAGCCTCACGGCGCTGCGTGCCGAGGCTGCCGTGCTGGGCATGCTGGCCGCGCGCGCCCAGGCCGATGGCCTGAAGGACGGCGCCCAGCGCATCGCCGAGCTGGGGGCGCAGCTGCTGGACGGCCTGCAGGGCGTGCTGCAGGCGCTGCGGCCCACGGCGCTGGACCGCTTCGGCCTGGCCGCCGCGCTGCAGGGCCTGGTGGCCCAGCCGCGCCGCCGCGCCGACGGCCTGCCGCTGCGCTGCACGCTGTCGCTGCACGGCGCCACGCCGGCGGCCGGCGAGCGCCCGCCGGCCAATGGCGGCGCACAGGGCGGGCCGCCGGCCGATGCGCTGGCCGCCGTGCCCGCCGCGATGGCGGTCCACGTCTACCGCATCGTGCAGGAAGGCCTGACCAATGCCGCCCGCCACGGCCAGGCCCAGCGCGCGCAGGTCACGCTGCAGGTGCAAACGCCGGCGACACCGCTCGGCCGGCCCCACGGCGCGCCCGACGGCCCCGCGCTGCTGCTGATCGAGGTGGTGGACGACGGCCGCGGTCCCGGCCCGGCCGGGCCCACGCCGGGCCATGGCCTGCTGGGCATGCACGAGCGCGTGCAGGCCCTGGCCGGCACGCTGGCGCTGGAACTGCCGGCCGCCGGCGGCATGCGCCTGGCCGTGCGCCTGCCGCTGCCGCTCCAGGCCCCGCAGCCCGCCGCGCCGCCGGCAACGCCGGCCACGCATGCCGGCGCCCACCCGCCCGAGGAGGACAAGCCATGATCGAGGTGATGCTGGTCGACGACCATGCCGTGGTGCGCGAAGGCTACCGCCGCATGCTGCAGACCGAGGACGACCTGCGCGTGGTGGCCGAGGCCGCCGATGCCACCGAGGCGCTGAACCTGTGGCGCCAGCGCAAGCCCCAGGTGATGGTCATCGACCTGGCGCTGCCCGGCATGGGCGGGCTGGAGCTGATCACGCGGCTGCGTCAGCGCGATGCGCAGTGCCGCTGCCTGGCCTTCAGCATGCACCGCGATCCGCTGTGGGCGCTGCAGGCGCTCAAAGCCGGCGCACTGGGCTATGTCACCAAGAGCAGCGACCCCGCGCTGCTGGTGCACGCGGTGCGCGAGGTGGCGGCGCAGCGCCGCATCATCAGCCCCGACCTGGCCGGCGACGTGGCCGCGCGCCTGCTCGACGAGGCCGGCGGCGCCGCCCAGGGCCTCACGCCGCGTGAACTGGAGGTGCTGCGCCTGCTGCTGGCCGGCGCCAGCGCGCAGCAGATTGCCGAGGCCCTGCACCTGAGCGTGAAGACGGTGCACAACCTGCACTACCAGGTGAAGGCCAAGTTCGGCACCAGCAGCGATTTCGAGCTGGCGCGCATGGCCTGGCGCGAGGGCTGGACGGACTGACCCGGCCGCGCCCGTGGCGCCTGCGGCCCGGCCGGGCCAGGCCGGCTGCACGGCGGCTACCGGGCCTTGCCGGCGCCAGGCCATCGGCCGCGATAATGGCGCCATGCCGCCATTGCCGTCGTCGGCCGCCGTTCTCCCCACGCTGCGCCAGGCCCGGCGGGCCTGGTCGATGCTGCTGAGCGATTCGGCCCGCGCCTTCGTTGCCGCGAACCGCGCGCTCGACCGCGCCAGCCAGGAACAAGACCAGCGCGCCGAGGCCTGGGCGCGCATGACGCGCGGCCTGCACCTGCACTATTACGGCACGCTGGCCGAATCTGAAACCGAGCTGCGCCTGGCCGGCGCGGCCTTCGCGGCGCTGGACGACCGTGCCGGCGAGATCCTGGCTACCGCCGGCCTGGCGCGCACGCTGTGGCGCGGCGGCCATTTCCGCACCGCCATCGACCTGCTGCTGCCGGTGCGCGACGAAGGCCTGCGCGTGCTGCGCCACCATGACCGCGCCGTGCTGCTCAACGCCATCGGCGGCTGCTATGCGGCATTGGGCCAGAGCGAGCAGGCCATGGCCTACATGCACGAGGCGCTGCGCGACGCCGGCCCGCGGCGCGGCCATGGCTTCGATGCCGTGCTGCACTGCAACCTGGCCAACGAGCTCACCCAGCTGGGCGATTGCGACCAGGCCCTGCGCCATGCCAACCAGGGCCTGCTGCGCTGCGAGGGCATGCGCAACCCCTTCCTGCGCAGCGCGCTGCTGATCAACCGCATCATCATCCTCACCGACCTGGGCCGGCCCGAGGAAGCGCTGGGCGACATTGCCGCGGTGCTGGCCATGCCCACCGATGCCACCGGCCGCGGCCACAACGCGCTGCACTTCGAGCCGCTGGTCATCGCCGCGCTGTCGGCCGGTGACCACGCCCTGGGCGCCACGCTGGTGCAGCGGATGCTGGCCGGGCCGCCGCCGCTGCTGCCTGACGAGCGCATCGAGCGTGCCGTGGCCCTGGCCATGCTGGCCTGGATGCAGGGCCGGCTGGACCAGGCCCATGCCCACCTGGCGGCCGTGCATGCGCAGGCCGACGACGATGGCGTCGAGGGCCAGAGCCTGCGTGTGCGCTGCCAGTTCTTCCAGCTGGCCTCGAACCTGCAGGCCGAGCGCGGCGACAGCGCCGCCGGCCTGGCCGACCTGCGCCGCTGGCAGGTGCTGCACCAGCGCCAGGACGCCCAGGCCCACCGCGCGCACTACCGCTCGGCCGCGCTGCAGACCGAGCTGCTGCGCCTGACGCACCGGCTGCAGGACAGCCAGGCCAAGCGCCGCATCACCGAGCGCTCGCGCGCCAAGCTGGCCGAGATCAACGAGCAGCTGGCGCACCGCATCGCCGAGGTGCAACAGCTGCAGGAGGCCCTGCGCCAGCAGGCGGTGATCGATCCGCTGACCGGCCTGCACAACCGCCGCCACCTCAACGAGGTGCTGCCGGCCATGGTGGCCGTGGCCCAGCGCTCGCGCTCGCCGCTGGCGGTGGTGATCATCGACCTCGACCACTTCAAGGCCGTCAACGACCGGCTGGGCCACCCGGTGGGCGATCAGCTGCTGGCCGCCTTCGGGCGCCTGCTGGCCGGCAGCCTGCGCAAGAGCGACCTGGCCTGCCGCTACGGCGGCGAGGAGTTCTGCCTGCTGATGCCGCGCTCCAGCGCCGCCGCGGCGCGGCGCAAGGTGCAGGCACTGCTGCGGCGCTGGCGCGCCACCGAGTTCGACGGCGACCTGCGCTTTGATCCGCCGCTCAGCTTCTCGGCCGGCGTGGCCGATTCGGCCAGCAGCACCGCCGACGCCGCCACCTTGCTGCGCGCGGCCGACCAGGCCCTGCTGCAGGCCAAGCAGACCGGCCGCGGCCGCGTGCTGCTGGCAGAGGGCGAGATGGCCCACGCCGCGTGATCTGAGCCTGCCCACGCCTGGCTGACGCACCGGCGACGCCCCGGCGTGGCGCGGCTGGGCACACTGCGGGCGCCGTGCCACGTGCCGCTGCAGGAGCCTCGATGACCGATTCCCTCCCCCCCGGCGTGATGGCCGCCTGGCACCGGGTGGTGCGCATGCGCGACCCGGCCGCGCTCGAGCGCCTGCTGGCCGACGAGGTGGTGTTCCACTCGCCGGTGGTGCACACACCGCAGCGTGGCAAGGCCATCACGCTGAAATACCTGATGGGCGCGATGCAGGTGCTCAACACCGAGGCCTTCCACTACTTGCGCGAGATCGTCGGCGAGCGCGACGCGATGCTCGAGTTCGCCACCGTGCTGGACGGCCTCGAGGTCAACGGCATCGACCTGATCCGCTGGAACGACGCCGGCCAGATCACCGACTTCAAGGTCATGGTGCGCCCGCTCAAGGCCATCCACGCCGTGCACCAGAAGATGGGCGAGATGCTGCAGAAGCCGGCCTGAGCCGCACCCCGCGGCGGCGGAATGGGAATGCACCGCATTCCGAGCGCCAGCCCTGGCAAGTCGGGCTTGTCCGGCGCTGTTTCCTGCGTTGAGCGGCAGATGGTTACGCTGCGCGCCGATACTGTGGCCTGCCGCCGTCGCGCGGCGCCATCCACAGACACAAGGAGCAGACAGCCATGGGTTCGACAGTGCAGTTCCAGCGCCCCGACGGGCAAATGGTCAACGGCTACCTGGCCGACGCCGGCGCCGGCACGCCCGGCGTGGTGGTGATCCAGGAATGGTGGGGCCTGAACGAGCAGATCCGCGGCGTGGCCGAGCGCCTGGCCGCCGCCGGCTTCACGGCCCTGGTGCCTGACCTGTACCGCGGCAAGCGCACGGTGGAGGCCGAGGAGGCCCACCACCTGATGAGCGGCCTGGACTTTGCCGACGCCGCCACGCAGGACGTGCGCGGCGCCGTGCAGCACCTGAAGGCGCGCGGCGGCAAGGTGGGCGTCACCGGCTTCTGCATGGGCGGCGCGCTCACGCTGCTGGCGCTGGCCCATGCGCCCGAGGCCGATGCCGGCGTGGTGTGGTACGGCATGCCGCCGCTGGAATACCTCGACGCCACGCAGATCAAGGCGCCGCTGATCGCCCACTGGGCCACGCAGGACGGCGCCTTCCCGATCGCCAGCGTCGACGCGCTGGAAGCCAAGCTCGCCGCCGCCGGCACCGCCTACACCGGCCATCGCTACCTGGCGCACCACGCCTTTGCCAACGAGACGGCGCAGGGCCGCAACCGCATCGCCGCCACCCAGTACGACGCCGCCTGGGCCCAGTTGGCCTGGGACCGCAGCTTTGCCTTCTTCGGCCGCCACCTGGGCTGAACAACCCCGGGCCGCACACCGCTGGCCGGCACGCTTTTCGCTGGCCTTCGCGCCGTCACTCCCACCCTGTCCACGAACCAAGGAACTCTGCCATGCAAGGCGATCCCGACGTGCTGCGCTTGCTGAACGCGCAACTCAAGAACGAGCTCACCGCGATCAACCAGTACTTCCTGCACTACCGCATGCTCAAGAACTGGGGCTTCGACGCCCTGGCCAAGCATGAGTACAAGGAATCGATCGAGGAGATGAAGCACGCCGACAAGCTGATGGACCGCATCCTGATGCTCGACGGCCTGCCCAACCTGCAAGACCTGGGCAAGCTGCTGATCGGCGAAAGCGCGGTCGAGATCCTGCATTGCGACCTGAAGATCGAGCTGGGCTCGCAGGTGGTGCTCAAGGAGGCCATCGCCCACTGCGAGGCGGTGCGCGACTATGTCTCGCGCGACCTGTTCGCCGAGATCCTCGACGACACCGAGGACCACATCGACCACCTGGAAACCCAGATCGGCCTGGTGGCCAAGGTGGGCGAACAGAACTGGCTGCAAAGCCAGATGGGCAGCCCCGCGTCCTGATGCGGGTGGCGCGCCGGGGCCCACCCGGCGCCCAGCGGGGTTTTCATCAAAGCATTGCGAATCATTCTCATTTGTATGAGAATCCGGTCATCCGCCTGGGATGACCGCCATGATCGTCTGCCTCTGCCGCCGCGTCTCCGACCGTGACATTGCCACCGCCGTGCAGGCCGGCGTCGACAACTTCGAGATCCTACAAGACCGCACCGGCGTCGCGTCGTGCTGCGGCTGCTGCCACGATTGCGCACGCGAGGTGTTCCACGGCGCCCGCGCGCGCCTCGACGCCGGCAGCGCGGGCGCCAGCGCGCCGAGCCAGGCCGCCGCCTGAGCCCGCCGGCCGCCGTCCCCACACCGCCGCGCTGACCGGGCCGGGCCAGGGCAGCCCGGCACCCGAGATCCCGGCCCCAGGCGCACCGCACCGGGGCACGACGGCTGCGGCCGCATGCTGGGCTATGCTCGCCGCCCCGCGCCCGATCGCGCGCCCGAGCCCTGCCCGATGCCTCTTCTGACCGCCCGCCTGGCCGGCCCGGCCCTGGCGCTGGTTCTCGCCCTGCTGCCTGGCACCGCGCTGCGCGCCGCCACCGACACCCTGCCGGCCAGCGCCTGCGCCATCGAGTGGCAGGTGCGGCTGACCGCCGTCGAGCTGCCCGATCCGGCGCGCCAGGCCCCACGCGCCGTGCCGGCGCTCGAGGTGACGCTGGGCTTCGATGCCGGCACACGCTCCAGCACCCGGCTGCGCCTGCCGGCCGGCTGGGCCGCGCTGCATGAAATCAACCCCGACGCGCCGCGTCTGCAGCCGGTGGCCGGCGATGGCCAGTTGCGCCTGGTGCAGCACGCCGCGCAGGCGCGTGTGCTGTTGCAGTGGCGCCTGCTGGCGCATGGCGACGGCAGCGAAGCCGCCGGGCTGCGCCTGACACCCGGCTGGTCGGCCTTCACCGGCGCGGCCGTGCTGGCCTGGCCCGACGAGGCCGGGAACCAGCCATACGGCGCCTGCCTGCGCGTGGAGGCGCCCGAACCGGTGCAGTGGATCAGCAGCTTCGGCCGGGCCGAGGGCAGCACCACCCGCTGGGCCTGGCCGGCCGCCACGGCCAGCCAGGTGCAGCAGGCCCTGTATGCCGGCGGCGCCCTGCAGTGGCGTGACGCCGACGCCGCCGGACAGACCATCACCGCCGTGGTTCCGGCCGGCGCACCGCTGGCCTTCGATGCTGCGGCACTGGCCGAGCGCACCGCCCGGCTGCAGGGCGTGCTGCGCCGCGACTGGCGCGACGACGAGCGCAGCCCGGTCACCGTGCTGGCCCTGCCCGGGCCGGTGGCCGGTGGCATGACGCTGGGCCGCGCCCTGGTGCTGCAGGCCCCGCCCGAACTGGCCCTGCCCGGCGCCGACAGCGACGGCCTGATCGCCGCCCAGCTGCTGCGCCGCTGGATGCCCGAGCGCTTCGGCCCGCTGGCCCATGCCGGTCGCGGCGACGGCCCGCTGCGCGCCTGGTTCACCGAGGGTTTCGCCGATTTCCTGGCCCACCGCCTGCTGCTGCGCGAAGGCCTGTGGACGCCCGACGACTATGCCGGCGCGCTGAACCGCAAGATCTCGCGCTATCTGGCCGACCCCGAGCGCGGCAGCGACAACCTGCGCTTGGCCACCGGCGCTGCCGGCACACGCGCGCTGGCCGAACTGCCCGCCGCGCGCGGTGAATGGCTGGCCCAGCACTGGAACGCCGCGCTGCGCCAGGCCGGCCGACCGGGCCTGGAGGCCACGCTGCGCGGCCTGATGCTGCCGGCCGCGCAGGCCCGCCGCGAAGGCCCGCTGAGCGCGCCGCTGGCCACCCACCGCCTGATCGCCGCGCTGCGCCGCGACCTGGGCGACACGCCGCTGCGCGAGCTGGTGCACCACATCGAGGACGGCGCCCCCTTCGCCTTTGCCGACCAGGCGCTGGGCCCCTGCTTCCAGCGCAGTGCCGATGCCGACGGCGCGGTCTTCCGGCCCATGGCCGAGGCGGCCCGCTCAGGCCAGGCCTGCCAGGCCTGGCTGCAGGGCACACCCGGCGGGCGCGGCATGGCCGGGACGGTGGATGGCGCGGCCACCCCGCCGGCGCTGGCCGGCCTGTCCACCGGCGCGCGG
>CAYPDO010000082.1:0-11901 GCA_964409495.1 uncultured Bordetella sp. | reverse complement strand
GGCCATGGCATCAACCAGCACACGCCGCCCGAGCATGTCCAGGCCTTGGTCGAGACCGTTCACACACATTCGCGCAGCCTGCGTCAGCGCGCTTGACGCCACTGCGCCACAGAACGAAAAAAGTCGGTGAGTGAGCGCTCAGGGCTTGACTTATCCCCAAATCGCGATCTGCGACACGCAAGCGTCATACAGGGTGCGCCGCAGCATGGAATATGCAGCGAATGCGTGCCAAGTTGTTGATTCATATAGAAAAACTTTGGCTGCTCAGGAAATGGGCAATCCAGGCGGAAGCCCGGCGGATCAAGCACTTAGCGCGTCCGTGAGCAGCTTTCCCACAAAGTTATCCACAGAAACCGGGGACAGTGGAAAAAGTCGTTCCCAATCATCAACTTATCCCCAGGTGTTGATGTGAATACGCAGCTTCGGGCTGCACCCGGTGAGACGCCGCTCGAGGGCGTCCTGAGCACGGTCAAGGTGGCAGTGGAAACCCCACAGCACAGCGGTCTGGTGGGGGCCCTGGACTACGCGAGCGAGCGCTCACTGGAGCCTGGCACGCTGGTGCGGGTGCCGCTGGGCCGGCGTGAGCTGCTGGGCATCGTGTGGCCGGGCGCGGCCGCCGCGCCCGCCGCGGGCGATGCCGATGCCACCGATGGCGCCGCGCCCGCGGCCGGCCACCGGCTGCGGCCGCTGACGGCCGTGCTCGATGCGCTGCCGCCGTTGCAGCCGGCCTGGCTGGCGCTGGTGGACTTTGCTGCGGGTTACTACCAGCGCGGTGTCGGCGAGCTGGCGCTGGCCGTGCTGCCACCCGAGTTGCGCAAGGTGGATCCCGCGCAGCTGGCGCGGCGCCTGAAGCGCCTGGCCAAGACCCTGGCCAAGGCCCCCGCCGCGGTGGCCGAGCCCGTGCTGCCCGAACTGGCCCCCGAGCAGCAGGCCGCGTTGGACGCGGTGGCCGAGCAGGCGGCGCAAGCCCGCCCGCTGCCGCTGCTGTTGCACGGCGTGACCGGCAGCGGCAAGACCGAGGTCTACCTGCGTGCCACCGCCCAGGCCCTGGCGGCCGGCCGCCAGGCGCTGGTGCTGGTGCCCGAGATCAACCTCACGCCGCAACTGGAAGCGCGCTTTGCCGAGCGCTTTCCCAACCACCGCCTGGTGGCCATGCACAGCGGCCTCACGCCGGCGCAGCGCCTGCAGCACTGGCTGGCGGCGCACCTGGGCCTGGCCGACATCGTGCTGGGCACGCGCATGGCGGTGTTTGCGCCGCTGCCGCGCCTGGGCCTGGTGGTGGTGGACGAGGAGCACGACCCGTCCTACAAGCAGCAGGAAGGCGCGCGCTACTCGGCGCGCGACCTGGCCGTGTACCGCGGCCACCTGCACCATGTGCCGGTGATCCTGGGCTCGGCCACGCCCTCGCTGGAGACCTGGCACAACGCGCAGGAAAAGCGCTACCGCCTGCAGACCATGGCCGCGCGCATCGGCGGCGGCACGCTGCCGCGCGTGCGCCTGTTCGACATGGGGGTCTTGCCGCGCGAGAAGGGCCGCGGCGGCGCCACGCCGCTGTTCGCCCCGGCGGTGCTGGCCTCGCTGCAGGAGCGGCTTGAGCGCGGCGAGCAAAGCCTGGTGTTCCTGAACCGCCGCGGCTACGCGCCGGTGCTGCACTGCCCCGATTGCGGCTGGAAGAGCGGCTGCCCGCACTGCAGCGCCTGGCGCGTGTTCCACAAGGGCGAGCGCACGCTGCGCTGCCACCACTGCGGCTTCACCGAGCGCGTGCCGCGCGCCTGCCCCGAGTGCGGCAACCTCGACATCGCGCCCATCGGCCGCGGCACCGAGAAGCTGGAGGAGCAGATCGCCGCCCTGCTGCCCGGCGCGCGCATCGGCCGCATCGATGCCGACACCGCGCGCGGCAAGGGCGAGCTGGAAAGCCGCCTGGCCGAGGTGCATGCCGGCGATGTGGACATCCTGGTGGGCACGCAGATGGTCACCAAGGGGCATGACTTCCGCCGCATGACCCTGGTGGTGGCCGTCAACCCCGACAGCGCGCTGTTCGCCAGCGACTTCCGCGCGCCCGAGCGCCTGTTCGCGCTGCTGATGCAGGCCGCCGGCCGCGCCGGGCGCGATGCCGAAGCCGCCGCGCGCAGCGAGATGTGGGTGCAGACCTGGCATCCCCAGCACGCGCTGTACGCGGCCTTGAAGAGGCACGACTACGCGGCCTTTGCCGCCACGCAGCTGGCCGAGCGTGCATCAGCCAGCCTGCCGCCCTACAGCCACCTGGCCCTGCTGCGCGCCGAGGCGCGTGATGTGGCCGTGGCCCAGGCCTTCCTGGACGATGCGGCCTTGTTCGCGCAGGGCCTGCCCGGCGCCGAGCACGCGGTGGTCTACCCGCCGGTGCCGCCGCCGGTCAGCAAGGTGGCCGGTGTCGAGCGCCTGCAGATGCTGGTGGAGGCGCCCTCGCGCGGCCGCCTGCAGCGCCTGCTGGCCGACTGGGTGCCCGAGTTGCACCGGCTGCGCCAGCAGCAGCACAAGCGCCTGGCGCGCTGGGCCATCGACGTGGACCCGCTGGGCATCTGAACGGGCGCGGCCAGCGGCTCAGGACACGCGCCGCCCGCCCGCCCCCAGCACCGCCAGCTCCACGTACTGCGAGGCCACGTACGGGGCCTGGTCGCCATAGCCCAGCGTCAGGCCGCCCAGGTCCAGGCGGCTCAGGCCGGCCAGCGCATCGCGCAGGCGTTCACGCCGCAGGTCGGTGCCTGCACGGCGCAGGCCTTCGATCACCACCTGCGCATTCACCCAGCCCTCGAAACTGCTGCTGCCCACGCGCGCGCCCAGGTTGGCGGCCTGCATCGCCGCCAGGTAGCGGCGCACCGCCGGCAGCTTCAGGCTGCCGGTGTCGGGCATCACCTGGGTCATGGCCAGCCCCTGCAGCGCCGGGCCTAGGCGCGCGCGCTCCGACTGGATCACCGACACCGACAGGCCCGCCACCGGCAGCGAGGGGCTTTGCTGGCGCAGCGGCAGCAGGAAGGCCGCGGTGGCCGTGCCGGTGGTGCCCAGCAGCACCGCACCCGGGCGCGCCGCCAGCACCTGCGCCGCCAGTGCCGCGCCATTGCTGCCGTCGGCCGCCAGCGCAAAGCTGCCGGCCGAGCGCAGGCCATGCTTGGCAAAGGCGGCCTCGGCCTCGCGGCGCACCTCGAGGCCGAAGGGGTTGTCCAGGTAGACCACGGCCATGCTTGACAGCCCCACCGACACCAGCTGCTGCAGCAGGCGCTGGGTTTCGTCGCGGTAGCTGGCGCGCACATGGAAGACGTAGCGCTGCCCCTGCTGGCGCAGCGACGCGGCACCCGTGACCGGCCCGACCAGGGGCACGCCCGCGCGCTCCACCAGCGGCAGGATGGCCGTGGCATTGCCGGTGCCGATGCACGACAGCAGCGCCAGGACCTGCGGCTCGCCGATCAGGCTCTTCACGTTGTCGGCGGTGCGTGCCGGTGCGTAGCCATCGTCTTGCACCTGCAGGCGCAGTTCGCGGCCGGCGATGCCGCCCGCGCTGTTGGCCTCGGTGAACGCCGCGGTGGTGCCGGCCACCATGTCCTGGCCGGCGCCGGCCAGGATGCCGGTCAACGCCAGCGAGCTGCCGATCAGGATGGGCGGCCCGCTGAACCGGGCCGCGCGCCCGGGGCCGGCCAGACCCGTGATGGCTCCCGCCACGGCCGCTCGGCCACCGATGCGCAATGCGTCGCGCCTGTTCATCATTCTTCCAGGGGATGAGGATGCCGGGAGTGTCCGTTCAGCCGGGGCGATAGGTGCTGACGTCCCCCCCTGAACCGGCGGCGTCAGCTCTGACAGCATGGGCGGCGCACCGGCGCACCGGCGCACCGGCGCACCGGCGCACGGGCGCACGGGCGCATTGCCGCAGGGGTCAGCGGCCGGCTGCCGCCTGGGCCCGCAGGCGCTCGGCCAGCGCCGCCACGGCGCGCCGCAGTGCCACCGGGCGCTGCACCGTGAAGCCGAAGGGCAGGCGCGCCAGCTCGCGCGCCACCCAGTCCAGGTTGTCGGCCTGGGTGTCAAGCTGCACGCCGCGGCCCCGGGCCTGCAGCGTGCCCAGCTCGGCAAACACCGCGCGCCGCGCGGTGGCCAGGTCGCAGTGCAGCTGCACGCGCACGGTGTGGGCGCGCGGCAGCGTGGCAATGGCCTGGTGCAGGTGCGCCAGCACGTCGAAGCCGGGCGGCCGGCCAAAGCTGGCCGGCAGCGCCTGCACGGCCTGCACGCGGTCCAGCCGGAAGCAGCGCAGCGCAGCGCGCCGCGCAGATGGCAGTGGCCCACCGCATACCAGGCGCCGCCACGCCAGGCCAGGCCGTAGACATCCACCGCGCGCTCGGTGTCGGGCGGGGGGGTGGCCACGGCATCGGCCGCAGGGTCGGCCAGCGGGGCGGCCGCGGACCCGGCGCGCCATCGGCGCTTGCTGCGCGGTAGCGCAGCCACACGCGCTGCTGGGCCCGTGCGGCGGCACTCAGCGCGCGCAGCGTGGCCGGTGCGCCATGGGCATGGGGGCGGGCCAGGTCGAGCGCCAGCGTGGCGTCGATGTCGGCCAGGCGCTGGCGCAGCGGCGCCGGCAGCACCCGCGCCAGCTTGGCCTGGGTGCTGGCCACGGCCGGCGTGATGCCGCCCAGGCCCAGCGCACCGGCCTCGGCCTGCGCGGCGGCCTGGCCGCGGTGGCCGGCATCGTGGCCGGCGGTGTGGTGCATGTGGTGGTGGCGGCCACCGGCGTGGCCGCGCTGTGGCTGGCCTGGCCGGCCGGCTTCAATGCGCTGCTGCTGGCCGGCGCGGCCTACATGGCCTGGATCGGCTGGAGCCTGCTGCGTGTGCACGATGCGGCCAGCCTGGGCGCCACGGCCGGCGGGCCGCGGCGCGGCTGGGCCATCTTTCGCCGTGGCGCGCTCACCTGCCTGCTCAACCCCAAGGCCTATGCCTTCATGCTGGCGGTGTTTCCGGCCTTCCTGGCCGGCGGCGGCACCGGGCGCTCGCTGCTGGCGCAGTCGGCCAGCCTGTCGGCGGTGATCGCCGGCACGCAGATCGCCGTCTACGGCGCCGTGGCCGTGGCGGCCGCCGGCGCCGGCCGCTGGGGCGCCGACGCCGGCGCGGACGGCAGCCGCGCGCTGCGGTGGGCCACGCGCGGCGTGGGCCTGATCCTGCTGCTGGGCGCGCTGGCCGCGCCGGTCATGGGCTGGCGCAGCCTGGCCTGAGCATGGCCCGGTGCCGCCACCAGGCGGCCGGGCGCCTCAAACCCCGGCGGGGGGCGGGCTGGGCGCAGCCCGGCTCTGGCGGCGCTCAGATGCTGCGGTTGCGGCGCGCCAGGCGCAGCGCGGCCAGCAGGCCGGCCACCACCAGGGCCAGCGTGGTGGGCTCGGGCACGGTGTGCGCGCTGTCCACGCCGCTCAGGCTCAGCGCCCACTGACTTCCCTTGTGGCTGTCGGGCGTGTTCGGGTCGTAGCTGGGCTGGTCCCAGGCCGAGATATCGATCGGCGCCTCGGCGTCGTAGGCAAAGCCGTCGGCCAGGCTGCTGCCGCTGGCGGCGTTCGGCGCGGCCGTCAGCACCAGCAGCCAGCTGCCGGCGCCCAGCGTGGCATCGATGCGCGCGTCGTAGTTGCCCTGCGGGTCGAAGGCCGACAGCGCGTCGTCGTCATTGCTGTCCACCAGCTGGCCGCTGGCATCGAACAGCGTGAGCATCGGGTCGAAGTTGACGCCGTAATCCCACGAGCTGGTGCGCAGCGACACGGTGCCGGGCGCCGAGGTGCTGAAGGCCACGCGCACCTGGGCGTTGTGGGTGGCCAGATCGCCGGCCAGGCTGATGACGGCGGCGTGCGCAGGCGCCATCGCGCAGGTGGCGGCCACCAGGGCGGCCGCCGCCAGGGACAGCGGGCGTTGGAACAGGGTGTTGATCATGGTGTCGGGGCGGAGAGGATGCGGAACTCAGGGGGCCAGTGCCGGCGGGTTGGCCTTGGGCGTGGTCTGGGCGGCGGGCTGCAGGCGGTTGGTGCCGGCCTGCACCTCGAAGGCCGCGGCCAGCGTCTGCACATGGCTGACGCTCTGCACCGTGTCCACATGCCAGAACTCGCCCACCACGCGCTCGGCCGTCACGTCCAGCAGCATGTAGCCGCGCTTGTGCAGGTTGATGTACTTGAAGTGCGGGTTGATGCTGCGCAGCAGGTTGGCGGTGTTGCCGCTGGTGTCGCTGTCCACGCCGGGCGAGCTGATCGAGGTGCCGACGAACTCCACCGCGCTGGCGCCGCTGCCGGTCACCGGGTCGTAGCCGCCGCTGGCCAGGTCACGGTTGTGCGGGTCTTGCGACAGGTCGGCCGCCCAGCTGCTGTGGATGTCGCCGGTGAGCACCACCACGTTGTCGATCGGCCGGCCGGTGGTCTTGCCCTTGATGACATCGAACACGCGGTTGCGCGCCGGGTTGTAGCCGTCCCACTGGTCGGGGTTCAGGAACACGCCGCCGCCCTGGGCATTGGGCGCGCCCTGCAGCTTGAGCTGGGCGAACATCACGCCCTGGCCCAGCATCTTCCAGCGCGCGGTGCTGCTCTGCAGCTTGCCCGCGAGCCAGGCCTCCTGCTCGGCGCCCAGCAGGCTGCGGCTGGGGTCGGCAAAGGCGCCGCCCTGCACGAAGCCGTTGCCGAAGGCGGTGGGGATGGTGGCGGTGAGCTGCTGCGCACGGCCGCTCAGGCGTTCTTCCAGCATCACCAGATCCACCAGGTTGCCCAGCTTGAAGGCGCGGTGGTTCTTGCGCAGGTTCTTCGTGTCCACCGGGCGGATCGGCATCCACTCGTAGTAGGCCTGCAGGCCGGCGGCCACGCGCGCGGCATAGCTGCCCTCGCTGCCCTCGGTGTGGTTCTGCGCGCCGTCCTTCCAGGTGTCGTTGGTGATCTCGTGGTCGTCCCAGATGCACACGAAGGGGTGCTGGCGGTGCACGGCCTGCAGGTCGGCATCACGCTTGTACTGCGCGTGGCGCTGGCGGTAGTCGCTGAGCGAGACCATCTCGGTGGCCGGCTCGGGCGTGCGCAGGCTGCCGTACTGGCCGGCGCCGTATTCGTAGATGTAGTCGCCCAGGTGCAGCACCAGGTCCAGGTCGGCCCGCTCGGCCACGCGCGCATAGGCGTTGAACAGGCCGTAGGCGTGGTTGCTGCAGCTCACCACGGCCAGGCGCAGGTGATCCACCGTGCCCGCGGGCAGCGTGCGCGTGCGGCCCACCGGGCTGTCGGCGCCCTCGGCGCTGAAGCGGTAGTAGTAGGTGGTGCCGGGCTGCAGGCCGGTGGCATCGACCTTCACGGTGTAGTCGCGCGCCGGGTGGGTCTTGGCGCTGCCGCGCAGCACCACCTGGGTCAGCGCCGGGTCGGTGGCCACCAGCCATTGCACGGTGATGGCCGAACGCGGCACCGGCGGGGTGACGCGGGTCCACAGGATCACGCGGTCGGTCAGCGGGTCGCCGCTGGCCACGCCGTGCTGGTACACGACATGGCCGGTGGCTGCGCCGGCCAGCGGCGACAGCGGCAGCGTGGCGGCGGCGGCCACGGTGGCCGCGCCCGAGCGCTTGAAGAACTCGCGCCGGCTCGGGCCGGGCGCAACGGGTTGAACGGTGGTGGGACGGCCCATGGTGGACTGCTTTCTGATCGCGGCTGGCGGGTGACAGGCCGTGGCCAGGCGGCCACGCTTGATGAAAGCAAGTGTGCGGCGGCGATCTGTCAGGGCCACCGGCGGCCTGTGGCCACGCATAGGCCGAACGGACTGCGCCGCCGTGTCAGCCACCCACCGGGCGCGCAGGCCCGGCGCAGATCAGGCCGCGGTGCGCCAGGTCAGCGGCGCGGGGCCTTCGTCCACCCACAGCAGGCGCAGCACCGGGCGCGGGCCGCGGCTGGCGGCCAGGGCCGCCAGCACCGCGGCGCGGGCCTCGGGCGGGCGCGCGCTGGCCAGCAGCAGCGTGGCGCGCCGTGGCTGCCAGGCGCTCAGGCGCACCAGCGCGGCCGGCCCGTCGCGCAGCCAGCCGCTGTCCCAGCAGTCGCCACGGCGTGGCGCGCGGCCCAGCGCCAGCATCAGGTCATCGCGCTTCACGCCCAGGCGCAAGGCCAGGCGCGCCAGGCCACCACGGCAGGCCTGCAGGCGCAGGCTGCCATCGAGCTGCAGCGCCAGCGCCTCGGCGAGCGCCGTGGCGCCGTGGCCGCTCAGCCCGGCCACGTCCAGGCGCGGGGCCGCGGCGTGGCACCAGCCCAGCAGGGCCGGGCCCGGTGCCTGGTCCAGCAGCGCGGGCACGGCCAGCCCGGCCGGCGCGGTCAGCGCGGTCGGCTCGGCCGGCCAGGCCGGCGGGCGCAGCAGGGCGGCGTCAAAGCGCGCCAGCAGGCCGGCCAGGCGCGGTGCCGCGCGCTCAGCCATGCGCCTGCACGCCAAACCACCAGGCCAGCAGCGTGAACGTGCCGAAGGCCAGCGCGGTGCTGGCCAGGATGATGCGGGCGATGCGGCCGGTGTCGGCGTTGAAGCGCTCGGCCAGCAGCGCCACATTGCTGGCGCTGGGCAGCGCGGCGGCCAGGGTCAGCGCCGTGGCCTGGAACGGCGTGATCGGCGCGCCCAGCCGCTGCGCCAGGCTGCAGGCGCCCCACACCAGCAGCGGGTGCAGCAGCAGCTTGATCAGTGCCACCGGCAGGTAATGCGCCACCGGCGTGCGCGTGTGCGCATGCTGGCCGGCACGCCACAGCACCGCGCCGATGGTGAACAGCGCCACCGGCGTGGCCGAGTCGGCCAGCATGCCCACGATGCGCGCGACCGGCGCCGGCAGCACCAGGCCGGTGGCCGAGGCCGCGCCGCCGGCCAGGATGGCCCAGCCCAGCGGATTGGCCAGCGTGCCGCGCAGCGCACGCAGCGCCGCGGTGCGCGCGCCGTGCTCGCCGGCGCCCTGCAGCTGCGACAGCGCGATGCACAGCGAGGTGGTGAACACCATGTCGACCAGCACCGTGGCGATCACCGGCCCGGCGGCGGCCGGCCCCATCAGCGCGGCCAGCAGCGGCACGCCCATGAAGCCCGAGTTGGGGAAGGCGGCCACCAGCGCACCGAACGACGCATCCCGAAGGCCAACCCGAGTGCTTCGCGTGGCCAGCACGGTGAAGCCCACCACCAGCACCGCCACCGGCAGCCAGATGGCCATCACGTAGGGGTTGAACAGCTGCCACACCGGCAGCCCCGCGCCGAAGCGGAACAGCAGGCACGGCAGCGCGAAGAACAGCACGTAGGCATTGAGCCCCGGCACCGCGGATTCGGGCAGCAGGCGGCTGCGCGCGGCCAGCCAGCCGCCCAGCACCAGGGCAAAAAACGGCAGCGTGACGGCAAGAATGGCCTGCATGGGGCCGGCAGTATCCCAGCCCGTCCGGCTGCGGCCACCGCGCAGCGGCGCCGGACGGGCATGCGGCGATGCAGGCGCCGCGCGCTCGCGCCGCCGGCTGCCCTGCGTCAGGCGGTCTGCACGCCCGGCCGGCGCGCATCCACCACGAAGCGTGCCTGCACGTCCACCGGGCTGAGCGCGTCGGCGCTGTGGCGCACGGCCAGCAGCTCGGCCTGCAGGCCATATGCGTCGAACGTGAGCAGGGTGCAGCCGCGCTGGTCGCTGCGGCCGTGGCGCAGGTGCGGGTTGTGCGCCAGCAGGCGATCGGTGAACAGCTGCGGCGCGCCGTTGCTGCTGATCGAGGTGCAGCAGAACTCGGTGGCCACCGGCGCCGCGCGCTCGTCGCCGAAGTCGGTCTTCAGCTCGGCCACGACATGGCTGTGCACATCACCGCCCAGCACCACCGTGCCGGACAGCTTGCGCCCGGCCACGCCCTGCAGCAGGCGCGCACGGGCCTGCGGGTAGCCGTCCCAGCCGTCGGTCCAGGCCTTGCCGGGATCCTGCGGCGTGACCGCGCTGCGCGAGGCGCGGGCCATCAGCGTGGTCTGCACCAGCAGGTTCCAGGGGCGCTCGGTGTCCCAGCCCGCGCCGAGCCAGCGCTCCTGCGCCAGGCCCAGCATGCTGCGCGAGGGATCGGCCAGCGCCGCGCAATCGGCCACGTTGACGGTGGGCGTACCCGGGCCCGGCAGCATCGGCAGGCAGGCCTGCAGGTCGCGGTGCTGGCGCGTGTCCAGCAGGTGCAGCGTGGCCAGGCGGCCCCAGGTGGCGCGCTCGTGCAGTGGCAGCGCGCCGTTCATCGGGCGCTGCGCCTGGCGCAGCGGCTGATGCTCCCAGTAGGCCTGGTAGGCGGCGGCGCGCTGCGCGGCGAAGGCGGCGTTGCCCACCTGCAGCGCATGCAGGCCGGCGTAGTCGTTGAGCACCTCGTGGTCGTCCCAGACCAGCCACCAGGGCAGGGCGGCATGGGCGGCCTGCAGCGCCGGGTCGCTCTTGTGCAGCGCATAACGCTCGCGGTACTGGGCCAGCGTGCGCGCGGCCGGCAGATCGTGCGGGCGCACGCTGCTGGGCGCGGCGGCGTATTCGTAGATGTAGTCGCCGACGAACAGCACCAGATCGAGCGCGCGCTGCGCCACATGCGCCCAGGCGGCATAGCGGCCATGCTCCCAGCGCTGGCAGCTGGCCAGCACGGCGCGCAGCTGCGTGCTGCGCAGCGGCGCATGGTCGGCCGGCGCGGTGCGGGTGCGGCCCACCGGGCTGCGCTGGCCCAGCGCCGTGAAGCGGTAGAAATACCAGCGGTCGGCGGCCAGGCCGGCCGGCTCGGCGTGCACGCTGTGCGCCCAGGCGGCCTCGGCCAGTTCGGTGCCGCGCGCGGCGATCTGCGTGAAGGCCTCGTCCAGCGCCAGCTCCCACAGCACCGGCACCTGCGGCGGCAGGTCCAGGCCAGTCAGCCGCGTCCACAGCACCAGGCTGTCGGCGCGCGGCTGGCCCGAGGCCACGCCGAGCGTGAAGCGCGGCACGTCGGCGGTGGTCACGGCCAGCGCGTGGCGCACGAACAGCGGGGCGGCCAGGCCCAGCGAGGCACCGGCGCCCAGCAGGGCCCGGCGGCGAAGCGGATGAGGGCTCATCGATCGGCGTTGCAAGGCGTGAAACGGTGCGCCGCTATCATCCGCGGCCGCCGTGACGGCAGCGCGGACCCCCGATGTGGCCCGCGCCGGCCGTCATCAGGCTGCGCCGGGGCCGCCCGCAGCGGCATGGCCCGATCATCCCAGCATCCGATGGCATCCCCCCCCCCTTCCCTGAACCCCGCGCAGCTGCAGGCGGTGCACCACCTCTCGGGCCCCTGCCTGGTGCTGGCTGGCGCCGGCTCGGGCAAGACGCGGGTCATCACGCACAAGATCGCGCGCCTGCTGCAGGCCGGGCTGGAGCCCAAGCAGATCGCCGCCATCACCTTCACCAACAAGGCCTCGCAGGAGATGCGTGAGCGTGCCAAGGGCCTGGTGGGCCCCAAGGCCGCGCGCGAGCTGGTGGTGAGCACCTTCCACAGCCTGGGCGTGCGCCTGCTGCGCGAGGACGGCGAGCGCCTGGGCCTGAAGCCCAAGTTCTCGATCCTGGACAGCGACGACGTGCTGGGCGTGCTGCGCGATGCCGGCGGCACCACCGATGCCAAGCTGGCGCGCAGCTGGCAGTGGCAGATCAGCCTGTGGAAGAACCAGGGCCTGGATGCCGATGGCGCCTGTGCATCCGCCAAGACCGCCGACGAGCAGCAGTGCGCCCAGCTGATGCGCCGCTACGAAGAGCGCCTGGCGGCCTACCAGGCGGTGGATTTCGACGACCTGATCAGCCTGCCGTTGAAGCTGCTGCAGCGCGACGCCGAGGCCCGCGCCAAGTGGCAGGACACCTTCCGCCATGTGCTGGTGGACGAGTACCAGGACACCAATGCCGTGCAGTACGAGCTGCTCAAGGCCCTGGTGAGCAGCGACAACCCGCGCACG
>CAYPDO010000081.1:0-11985 GCA_964409495.1 uncultured Bordetella sp. | reverse complement strand
GGGCGCGCATCATGTCCACCAGCCCGGGGCAGAAGTGGTTCATGAACGGCCCGCACCCCTGGATCGAGTGCTGCGGATCCTTGGCCAACTGCTCGCTGAGGTATTGCGCATAGCAGTACTTCGGCAGCTTGGCGATTTCTGCGGCCGTGGTGTTGCCACGGTACTTCTGGGCTGCCGCACCGGTCGGCGCGCCGGTGGCGGCAATCACCAGCATGGCCAGCGCAGCGCAGCGCCACCCGGACATCACCCGCGAGGCGCGACGGCCACGCCGTCCCTGTTGAACGTTCGACGTGGACAATCTCATCATCTCAACCTGCAAGCCAGCCTCGGCATTCATGAACGCGTCGGGCATGCTATCGGACGACAGCAGTACCTGCAATGAGCGCAATTTCATCTCCGTCGACGCAGCCCCGGCCCCGGGTGTCGCTGCTGGTGGCCACCCACAACCGCCCGGCCCTGCTGCGCGAGGCCCTGGCCAGCGTGATGGCGCAGACCGTCTCCGACTGGGAGGTGGTGCTGGTCGACGACGGCTCCACGCCCCCGACCCGCATCGATGACCTGCCGGCCGCGCTGCAGTCGCGCATCCAGCTGATCCGCCACGACACGCCGCGCCGCAGCGCCGCGGCGCGCAACACGGCCGTGCGTGCGGCCCGTGGCGAGGTGCTGGCCTTTCTGGACGACGACGACCTGCTGGCCCCCGACTTCCTGGCCCGCGCGCTGGGCGTGCTGGATCGCCACCCAGCCATCGAGGTGGTGTGCATCGGCGTTTCGTGGTTCGGCCAGAACGCCGACTGGACCGAGAAGGACTGCATGCCCACGCTCGAGCGCACGCTGGCCGAGGCCCGTGGCACCGCGCTGGAACCCGGCGTGCTGAGCTTCGGCCCCGATCTGCTGGATGCCCTGGTGCGCCGCGTGCCGATGGCCTTCCAGCAGCAGGTGGTGCGGCGCGAGGTGTTCGAGCGCATCGGCTTCTTCACCGAGGGCCGCGTGCTCGACCGCAGCGACTGGGGCATCCGCGCCGCCGCCTTTGCCAAGGTGGCGCTGTGCCCCGAGGGCCTGTACCGCCAGCGCTGCGACGGGCAGAGCTATGCCTCGCGGCCCGAGCGCTTCCACGAGTTCCTGCTGGCCGGTGTGGACACGATGGAAACGCTGCTGGCCCGCCTGAAGCGCGAGCGGGCGCCGCAGCGCGCCATCACCACGGTGAGCCGCGGTGCTGCCAAGAGCTGGTTCGACCTGGCCTACTGGTGCCGCCAGCAAGGCCGCTACCGCGAAGCCTGGCACGGGCTGCTGATGAGTGAACGCCGTGAGCCCAGCCTGCCGCGCCTGCGCCTGGCCGCCCGCATGACCGTTGACGGCCTGCAGTCCCTGGCCGGCCGGCCGCGCAAGGAAGACTGAGATGTTCCACAACCTGAAGGGCCAGCTCGGCCGCGAGCTGTTCAACCGCCGCTGTGCCGGCGTGCTCGACACGCCGCCGGTGCCGCTCGACGGCGCGCGCCCGGTGATGGTGCTGAGCCAGCTGCAGCACAAGGACGTGCTGATGTACCTGGTGGCGGTGAAGACCTTTGCCGCCCAGGTGCCGCTGGGCGCCGCGATGGTGCTGGACGATGGCTCGCTCGAACCCGACGACCACGCCCTGCTGGCCCGGCACCTGCCCGGCGTGGTGATCGAGCCGATCACCGCCCACCGTTCGGCGCGCTGCCCCAGCGGTGGCACCTGGGAGCGGCTGCTGGGCATTGCCCGCCACTGTGCCAGCCGCTACGTGATGCAGCTCGACGCCGACACCCTGACGCTCGATGCCCTACCCGAGGTGGTGGCCGCCATCGCCGCCAACCGCTCGTTCGCGCTCGGCACCTGGGATGACCAGCGCAGCGAGACCTTTGCCGAACGCGCCGCCGATGCGCGGCGCCTGAACACCGCCGCGCAGGTGCATGTGCAGGTGGCGGCCGAGCAGCACTTCGACCGTGATCCGGCCTGGGCCGGGCTGCGCTACATCCGCGGCTGCTCGGGTTTTGCCGGCTTTGCGCGCGGCGCCACCAGCGTGGGCTTCATCGAGGACTTCTCCGAGCGCATGGCCCGCCTGCTGGGCGAGCGCTGGCGCGAGTGGGGCTCGGAGCAGGTGATGTCCAACATCGCGCTGGCCAACAGCCCCGATGTGATGGTGCTGCCCCATCCGCGCTACTGCGACTGCCTGCACCGCGCCGAGCACAGTGCCTTCGTGCACTTCATCGGCGACTGCCGCTTCCAGGGCAGCGCCTACCGCGACGCCGCAGCGGCCCGCATCGGGCTGCTGGGCCGCGCCGGCGCGTGAGCGCCGCACGCGGCGCGGCCGGCATCGCCCCCCCGACCGGCAGCGACACCGCCACGCGCGAGACCGGCCAGCATGTGGCCGCCGTGGACGGCCTGCGCGCCGTGGCGGTGGCCGCGGTGATGCTGTTCCACCTGCTGCCGCAGGCCCTGCCGGGCGGCTTCACCGGCGTGGACGTCTTCTTCGTCATCTCGGGCTACGTGGTCACGGCCTCGCTGGCCAACCGGCCGCCGGCCGGCCTGGGCCGCTACACGCTGGCCTTCTATGCGCGGCGCGTGCTGCGCATCCTGCCGGCGCTGCTGGGCTGCCTGCTGACCACGGCCGTGCTCACCACGCTGTTCGTGCCCGATGCCTGGCTGAGCCAGGCCACGCGCCAGGTCGGCCTGTGGGCCTTCTTCGGCCTGAGCAACCACGCGTTGCTGTGGCACACCGACGGCTACTTCTCGCCCCGGGCCGAGTTCAACCCCTTCGTGCACACCTGGTCGCTGGCGGTGGAGGAGCAGTTCTACGTCGTCTTCCCGCTGGTGTTCTTCCTGTGGCTGCAGCGTGGCAGCGCACGGCCGGCGCTGGCCTGGCTGGGCCGCCATGGCACGCTGGCGCTGTGGTGCGCCTCGCTGGCCTGGTGCGCCTGGGCCAGCGCAGCGCGGCCCGACGAGGCCTTCTACCTGCTGCCCTCGCGCTTCTGGGAGCTGGCCACCGGCGCGCTGCTGCTGCAATGGCAGCGTGCCGGCGTGCTGGCCCGCTGGCCGGGGCTGGGCCGCCATGGCGCACTGGGCGGCGCGGTGCTGATGCTGGCCGGCCTGGCGGTGGTGAGCCACCAGCCGTTTCCGTTTCCGCAGGCGCTGCTGCCGGTGCTGGGCACGGCCTGGCTGATCCACGGCCTGACCCATGGCGCGCCGCTGGCCGCCACGGGCCGCCCGGTGCAGGCGGTGCTGTCCCACCCGGCCACGGTGGCGGTGGGCCGGCTGTCGTACTCGCTGTACCTGTGGCACTGGCCGGTGTATGTGCTGCTGCGCTGGACCACCGGGCTCGCGTCACCCGCCACCCTGGCGCTGGCCCTGGCCGCCACGGTGGCGCTGGCCACGCTGTCGTACCACGCCGTCGAGGTGCCGCTGCGCCGGCACCCGCGCGTGCTGGCGCTGCCGCAGTGGCTGATCGTGGCCGCGGCGCTGCTGGCCGTGGCGCTGGCCTGGCAGCTGGCGCGCGAGGTCTTCCATCTGCGCCACCGCATCGGCTCGGTGGTGAACCGCGAGGCCACGCTGTGGTACCCCAGCGCCTGGGCGCCGCCGGCCGGCAGCGCGCGCGTGTGCACGGCGCAGGAAGGCTGGCGCGAGCTGCCGGGGGCCACCGTGCTGGAGCTGGGCTCGGCCGACTGCCGCGCCCGCGGCGTGCCCACGCAGCTGTTCGTGATCGGCGACTCGCATGCCGGCGCCTACACCACGCTGCTGCGCCAGTGGGCCGATGCCAGCGGCATGGCGGTGCGCCAGTACGGCCGCAGCGGCTGCTCGTTTGCCAACTTCTTCAAGCCCACGCCGGCCGACGACGTGCGCTGCCTGGCCTTTGCCGAGGCGGCCATGGCCGATGTCGAGCGCCTGGCCCGGCCGGGCGACATCGTGCTGCTGGCCGCGCTGCGCATGCCGCGCATCGGCGGCCAGGACCGGCGTTACGAGTTGGACGCCTTGCTGGCCGAGCAGCGCGGCCCCGCGGCCGCCGCGCAGCGCGCCGCCGCCGAGCGCCAGGCGCTGGCCCAGGTGGCGCGCCTGCGCCAGCGCGGCCTGAAGCTGGTGCTGGAGGCGCCCAAGCCGGTGCACCTGTCACCACCCTTCCGCTGTGCCGACTGGTTCAACCGCGGCAACCCGGTGTGCGCGCCGGGTTTCGAGGTGCCGCGCGACACCTTGATGACCCTGCGCGCGCCGGTGCAGGCGGCGCTCGAGCGTGCCGCGCAGCAGCCGAACACCTGGCTCTGGGATCCGTTCGATGTGCTGTGCCCGGGGGCACGCTGCCAGGCCTTCGATGGCCAGGGGCGGCCGCTGTTCTTCGATGGCGACCACCTCAGTGCGCATGCCAACCGGCTGCTGTTTCCCGGCTTTGCCGGCATGATGGCCGCCGTGCTGCGCGACGAGCGGCCGGCCCGCTGACGGGTGGCCCGCTGGCCACCCGCCGGCCTGCGCCGGGCGCTCAGCCGGCCGTGCCGCGCTGCGCCAGAACCTGGTTGACCGCGTTGCGCAGCGCCTGGGCATCCACCTCGTAGTGGTTCAGCGTCTGCGCCCAGCGCCGTGTGTTGGCGCCGGTCACCTGTGCGATGTCGCGCACCTGCTCGGGCTGCAGGTACACCGGTGCCACGCCACCGGCGCGCGACCAGAACGCGCAGTACTGGCCGATCGGGCCGCTGATGCCGCCCAGCACCAGGCGGCTGCCATGCACCACGCCCGGGCAGTTGGCCAGCCAGCCCAGCTTGTTCTGCAGCGTGCCGTGCGTGGCCACGTAGGCATCGGCCGTCTCGCTGAGCGCCACGCCGTCGAAGATCGAGGCCCCGGCCAGCACCGTGACCGGCAGACCGGCCGGCAGCCGCGCACGGATCTCGTCCACCAGCTGCAGCTCGGCCGCGCGCATGCCGTCGAGCCAGCTGAACTTGTCGGTGGGCCGGCGCAGCCAGGGCACGGCCAGGCCGTCGATCACCAGTGCCAGGTCGGGGTGCTGGCGGTGCAGCTCGGTGGCCAGATCGGCAATGCCCTGGGCCTGCGAGGCCCAGGTGCGCGTGCCGGTGCGGATGGTGAACCACAGCCGCGGGCCGCGGGTGGCACGCAGGGCGGCCAGCTGCTGGCGCGCGGTGTCTGAGCAGTGCGCCAGCGCCACGCGGCGCAGCCGGCTGACCAGCGCGTCATCCACCACCAGGCCGCCGGCGCGCACCAGGAACCAGCGCTCGCGCACGGCGCGCAGCGGCAGTTCGGCCGCCGACAGGTGCAGCACGGCATCGGGTGGCAGCTCGGGAAAGATCTCCTCGATCGGGCCCAGCGGCTCGGCCGTGGCCGCCAGGCGCTCGAAGGCCGGTGAGGCCGGGCCACTGGTCGCCCCGGCC
Source organism: uncultured Bordetella sp. (assembly GCA_964409495.1). Lineage (GTDB taxonomy): Bacteria > Pseudomonadota > Gammaproteobacteria > Burkholderiales > Burkholderiaceae_C > Pseudaquabacterium. Next base: position 6,601 of record CAYPDO010000081.1, on the reverse strand, counting down.
GGCGTGGCCCGGCCCAGCAGCGCCTGCACGCCCGACAGGCTGTTCCACAGGTGGTGGGCGAAATGGTGGTGGTCCACCAGCGCCACCCGCGCATGCGGCGCACCGCCCGGCTGCAGGTAGCGCGCCACCTCGGCGCGGTGCATCAGCATGAAGGCGCGCAGCTGGTCCAGCTCCCAGCGCCCCAGCCAGGCCCAGTCGCGGCTGCCCAGCAGCACCACCAGCCGCCGCTCGGGCAGGTACCAGTACACCGGCTGGTAGCCCAGGCTTTCGCGGCCCACCGCCAGGTAGAACACGCGCTCGCCTTCGGTGAAGCGGTAGAACACCGAGGCGCCCGAGGCCGCCAGCAGCGAGTGCGGGCTGTGCAGCGGCTGGCCGCTGCAGGGGCTGAGGGCGCTCAGCGCACCGGCCTGCAGCGCATCGCGCTGGTACTGGGCATCGAAGATCTGCGGCGGCAGCAGGCCCGATCCGGCACCGGCGGCCTTCAGCCGCCTGTCGCTGCGCTGGCCGCGCAGCACCGCCAGGTCAAGGCCGGCCACGGCCAGCGCGGCCTGGTCCTGCGGCTGCAGCGCATCCAGATCGACCACGTGGTAATCGCCCTCGGCCTCGAAGGCCTGGCGCAGCAGCGCCATGTCGAGCAGCAGCGCCGCCAGGCCGGCCGGGCGCGCCTGCACCTGTGCGCGGTGCATGCCCTCGCCCAGCAACGACAGGCGGCGCTGCTCCCAGGCCCTCCAACGCGGGCTGCGCCGCAGCCACTGCACGCTGCGCTGGCGCAGGGCACGCGCCAGCCGTGGCAGCAGCGCGGGCGCGCCGGCTGCCGTCACCGGCCGGCGGCGCCGAGCGCGCCCGAGGTGAGCAGCCGGTCGCAGAAGGCGAAGAACTCCTCGCCCACCTCGGCCGCCCAGGCCGGGTGCGCCTGGCGCAGCTGCGCGGCCGTGCCATCGCCGTACTCGCGCTGGTAGCGCGCCTTCAAGGCCGGCATGTCGCAGATCTCGAGCGCGCGGCGCCAGAAGTACACCCCCCGGAAACGCCACAGCCCGTCCACCTGGCGCGGGTTGGAAATGCCGCCCACATGGAAGATCTCGCCGCTGGGCGTGGGCGAGGCCGGAAAGTCGGCCAGGAAGTCGAAGCGCAGGCCTTCGGCACGGCCCAGCATCATCAGCACGCGCAAGGTGTCGAAGTAGTCCTTGTGCGCCTCGGGCAGCCGGCCTTCGCCAAACCCTTCGCGCGCCAGCAGCTCGGCCACCGCGGGGCTCAGGTCACGCCAGCGCTTGGGATGGCAGGTGACGCCATGGCGCTGGCCCAGCGCGCGGATGGCCTCGCGGTTGAAGAACAGGAAGAAGGTCTCGGGCACACGCAGGCCGCTGTGCGGATGCACGCGCGAGAACACGGCGTTCATCTGCACCCCGGGCGCCAGCCGGCGCATCGGCTCGAAGTGCGCGGGATCGAGCACGAAGCAGTCGTAGTCGAGGATGCCGAAGTCGCCCGACAGGCCCTCGAACAGCAGGTCGAGCACCTGGTCGTGCTCCATCATCGCGCCGCAGTGCACCAGCGGCTGGCCGGCAAACAGCTGCTGCGCGAGCTTCACCTCCCAGGCCGGCAGGCCGTTGAGCACGATCAGCCGATCCACCCCGGCCGGCACGCGCTGCAGCGCCAGCCAGGTGACGTGCAGACTGCCCGGCATGGCGATGATCACGAAGGGCCGGTCGAGCCGCTGCTGTTTCAGCGCCGCCAGAAATGACTTCAGCTGCCACTCGCGCTGGCGCCAGCGCCAGGCGTTGCGCAGGCGGTTCAGAAGACTCATCGCATGCCCCTCTCAGCCGGCCTGGCGTTGACGCAGGCCGCGGATCAGGCCCAGGAAGTGCCAGACGATCATCTCTTGGCGGAAGGCCTCGTCGGCCGGCCGCGTGAGGTGCATCTTCAGCGTCAGCAGCGCCGCGCGCAGCAACTGCGGAAACAGGTACAGCGGCACGCCCTGCCAGTGGCGCCCGCTGGGCGCCGGCCAGGCGGCGGCCTCGGCCTGGCTGCACTGGTAGCGCCAGCGGCGGAAGTAGCGCTTTTCCAGCCGGAAGGCCTCGACCTTGTGGCGCACCTGGGCCTGTGGAAAGTACATCACCTTGCCGCCAGCCTCGACGATGCGCATCAGCACATCGATCTCCTCGCCACCAGCCAGCTTGTTGCCCATGCGGCCCAGCTGCGGATCGAACAGGCCCACCTGCTCGAACACGCGGCGGTGGAAGGCCAGGCTGGCGCCGAAGGGCATCTCGTCGTGGCGGCGCACCTCGCGCGGGCCTTCGGCATCGGTCTTCACGGCCAGAAAGCCGTAGAAGCGCTCGGTCAGCCAGCTCGGCGGCGTGGCCAGCCACAGCGGCGCGATGTAGCCGCCCGCCGCGCTGCAACCATGCGTGCGCATGCCCTGCACCAGCAGGGCCAGCCAGTCGGGGGCGGGCAGCACGTCGTCGTCGGTGAACACCAGCCACTCGCCGCGCGCCGCGGCAATGGCGCGGTTGCGGGCATGGGAGAGGCCCTGGCGCGCCTCGAACTCGTAACGCACGCTCAGATCGGGCCGGCCGGCCTGGAAGCGCTCGACCGTGGCCCGCGTGTCGTCGCGCGAGTTGTTGTCCACCACCACCAGCTCCCAGCGCCAGTCGGCCGGCACCTGCAGCGCGCCGATGGCCTGCAGCGTCTCGGCCAGCGATTCACAGCGGTTGTAGGTGCAGACGATGACCGAGGCATCCAGCACCGGCGGTTTGTCGCTCACGAGGAAACTCCTGCTCCATGGGGCCGCAGCCGCGCGGCCAGACGGCGCCCGACATAGCGCAGCTGGTAGGCCAGCGATCCATCGTTGGTGCCCAGGTCGAGCTTGCGGCCAAAGCGCGTGGGCGTGTCATGGCCGGTGATGTCGAGCCGGCGCACCGCCAGCGCCGGCCCGGCCGGACGGTTGAAGCCCGGCTCGACACTGAAGCCCAGGCGGTAGCCCGCCCGCGTTGCGGCCTGGCGCACGCGCTCGTCCACGCCGCCGTAGGGGTAGGCGATGGCCTCCACCGCGGTGCCCAGCAGCTGCTGCAGCTCGGCGCGCGAGCCGGCCAGCTCGTCGGCCAGGCGCGCGTCGTCCAGCTCGGTGAGCCGGGCGTGGTGGCGCGAATGGCTGTGGAACTCGATGCCGGCCGCCGCCATCTCGGCGATCTGCGCGGCCGACAGCAGCGCATGGGCGCTGCCGCTGGCCTGCTGCTCGCGCGCCAGCCAGCCTTCGCGGCCGCCGATCAGCGCGCTGACCAGGAACACCGTGGCCGGCCAGCCACGCCGCGCCAGCTGCGGCAGCGCATGGGTGTGCAGGCCGGCAAAGCCGTCGTCGAAGGTGATCAGCACGCTGCGCGCCGGCAGCGCGGCGCCGTGCAGGTACCAGGCCATGAAGCCGGCCATGGTGCAGGGCTGCCAGCCGTGCGCGGCCAGCCAGTCGAGCTGGGCGGCAAACTGCGCCGCGGTGACGGCATAACGCCGCTCCGGCGCGGCAAGCGTGGTCTCGACGCGGTGGTACATCAGCACCGGCACGCGGTCGGCACGCGCGGGCGAGGCCGGCTGATGCATCACGCGCCCTTGCCGCCGCGCCGCTGCAGCAGGCGCTGGAACCAGGGGGCCGGCAGCTGCGCGGCCAGCAGCATGGGCAGGTCGCGCCAGCCCCAGGCGCCGGTGCGCAGCGCCTGGCGCAGCACCGGCTGGGCCTCGCCCAGGTCGCGGCGCCAGAACATCGAGCGGCCTTGCGCCATCAGCGCGCCATCCACCAGCTCGCGGCGCTTGCTGGCCGGCAGCGTGGCGGCCAGCGCCGGGTGGGCCTGCACGAAATCACGCCGCACCTGCCAGGCATGCAGCACCTGGCGCGCCTTGGCGGCCGAGATCTGGCCAGTGCCATGCCAGCGGTAGAAGGCCATCACCTCGGGCACCCGCACCATGCGTTGCGTGACGCCCAGCATGCGGATCCAGAAGTCGTAGTCCATCGACGAGAACATGCGCTCGGAGAAGCCGCCCAGGCGCTCCACCACCGCGCGCCGCAGCACCGCCGCATGGATGGGCCAGGGGCAGTGGTGCAGGAAGTTCTCCACCGCGCCTTCGGCCAGGTAGTCGGGCGGCACGAAGGGTTCGCCGCGCGGCCCGGCAATGCCCACGTTCTGCCAGCCGCAGTAGGCCGCGTCGGCGCCACTGGCCTGCAGCGCCGCCAGCATGGCGGCGCCGAAGTTCGGCGCCCACCAGTCGTCGGCATCGAGAAAGGCGATCCACTCGCCGCGCACCTGCTGCAAGGCCAGGTTGCGCGCCGGATAAGGCCCGATGCGCTGCGTGTGCAGCAGCGTCAGGCGGCCGGCATGGCGCTGCGCCAGGCGCTGCAGGATCTCGCCCGAGCCGTCGGTGGAACCATCGTCCACCACCACCAGCTCGGTGTGGCCGCCGGCCTGCTGCAGCGCGCTTTCCACCGCCTGCTCGACATAGGGCGCGGCATTGAAGCAGGGCATCACCACCGACAACTGCACGGCCATGTCAGCCTCCGTCCTGGCTGAGCGCTGGCGTCATCGCGCGGGCACCGGCCTGGCCATACCAGGGCAGGGCGTGGTCAACCACCTGGTCCCAGCCGAAGCGGCGCGCAAAGGCCTGGCAATCGGCCGGCGCAATGCGCCACCGTCCCTCGAGAAATCGCGCCAGTGCGGCGGCGATGTCGGCCTCTTCGACCCCGTCGGTGAAGTGGCCCGACACGCCCTCCTCCACCGCCTCGGCCGCGCCGGCCAGGCGCGCCGCCAGCGTGGGCACGCCCCAGGCGTTGGCCTCGAGGTAGACGATGCCGAAGCCTTCATGGCTGCCCGGGTTGATCGACGCCACCAGCACGAACAGATCGGATGCGGCCAGCACCTGCTGCATGTCCGGCTGCGACAGGAAGCCGGTGAAGCGCACCCGCCCGGCCAGCCCCAGCGACTGCGCCAGGGCCTCCAGCTCGGGCCGTGCATCGCCATCGCCCACGATGGTGTAGCGGAAGTCGTGCGTGGGGGCCAGGCGGGCCAGCGCACGCAAGACGCGGTCAACGTTCTTGCGCCGCTCCGACAGGCGGCAGATGGTGACCAGCTGCGGCACCGCGCCGGCCGGCGACGGCGCGCGCGGCGGCAGCGTGAGGTAGCGCGCCCCCACGCCCACCAGGGCGGTGCTGGTGTGCGGCGCGCACTCGGGAAAGTGCGCCAGAAACACCTGCTGCGTGTAGCGGCTGTTCGACAGGATGCGCGTGGCGCGCTGCAGGCCGGCGCGCACCAGGCGCGGCGTGCGCCAGGCGCCGATGCGCTGCTGCACGGCCAGGCGCAGGCTGTTGATGCGCCAGGCGCCGGGCAGCCACGACAGGTCGGGCTCGCCCACCGGGATGTAGGGGCGCAGAAAATCATTGCCGTGGATCGACACCACGCAGGGCTGCCGGCGCAGCGCCACCCAGGCATAGGCCGCGTTCATCACATGCCAGGCATCGGCCTGCAGACCGCGCATCTGCGCCCAGTCGGGGCCGGCGCGGCCGGTGAGCACGCCACGCACCTCGGCGCCGGGCAGCTGGGCCTGCGCCTCACGGCGGCGGCGCGTGAAGACGGTGAGGCGGTGGCCGCGGCGCAGCAGCTCCTCGGCGAACTCCAGCGCATAGGTCTGCATGCCGCCGATCTCGGGCGGGAATTCCGGCGCGACGAGTGCGATGTGCATGGTGTTTCTAGTGTGCCGCACGGCCCCACAGCCAGCCGCGTGCGGGCACCGGCGGCGCAGTGCTGCTGCCGGCGGCCAGGGGGCGGCCGCCGGTGTCATGCCAGGCCAGCGCCACCTGCGGCGGCCGCGCCCATTGCAAGGGCAGCGCTGCCTTGCCGGTGTTGACCACCAGCAGTTCGGGCGCCGTGCGCGTGCCCAGGTTGACGATGCGCAGCGCGGCGGCGGCCGGCTCGGGGCATGGCAGCTGCTGGTGGGCCGGCACGGCTTCGCCGTTGGCACCCAGCACGCTGGGCGGCAGGCCCATGCCGGCGTCTTCCAGCAGCAGCACGGCCTCGGCCAGCCACTGGCGGTAGCGGGCCTCGGCCGGCAGCAGCTGGCACGCATGGCACAGCGCCTCGACCCAGAAGCCCACCGCATAGCTGCGGTAGCCCAGTTCCATCCAGCGCTGCACCAGGCCGCTGGCATGGGTGAAATCCAGCGACGCCAGCAGCACCTGGCGCACCAGCGCGTCGTCGAAGCGCCGCAGGTAGCGCACGAGGTCCATCAGGTTGATGGCGTGGTAGTCGAGCGCCCAGTGCAGCTGCGACAGGTCGCGGTCGATGTAGCCACCGGGCATCACGAAGCGCGGGTAGCGCGCCTTGATCTTCGGCAGCAGCGGGATCAGGCGTTGCCAGGTCAGGCGCTTGAGCGCGCGCTGCCACACCGGCAGGGCCATGGCGCGGTCCACCGGCAGGAAGGTCCAGCCGATCAGCGCGAACAGCGGCTTGTACAGCCACTCGGCGGGGCGCAACGACAGCACGGCGCGCGTGGCCTGGTGGGCCGACTGCAGCAACGGCGCGTACTGCACATCGCCGGTGATCTCGGCATAACGCGCCAGCGCCACCATGCC
>CAYPDO010000080.1:11314-12036 GCA_964409495.1 uncultured Bordetella sp. | reverse complement strand
GCTCGATGCGGTTCATCCCCACGCACGTGGGGAACGCGTTCTTCCTTCGCGCTGTTGTGTCCGGTTCAGCGGTTCATCCCCACGCACGTGGGGAACGCCAGTCTGTGCGGTGTCGGTCATGTCTGTGCTCCGGTTCATCCCCACGCACGTGGGGAACGCCAGCCGACACGCCGGGCGCTCAACTCCACGGGCGGTTCATCCCCACGCACGTGGGGAACGCAACCAGAGCAGGACGATCGACGACTCGGTGAACGGTTCATCCCCACGCACGTGGGGAACGCACCCTGCGCCAGAACGGCATGCCGAAGATGTTCGGTTCATCCCCACGCACGTGGGGAACGCCTGCGCCTGGCCTGCGGCACCACGCCCGTCAACGGTTCATCCCCACGCACGTGGGGAACGCGCTGCGGATGCGCGGCACGTCCAGCTTGGTGCCGGTTCATCCCCACGCACGTGGGGAACGCTGCGTCCTCGCGCTGGTCGCGTCATGGCTGTTCGGTTCATCCCCACGCACGTGGGGAACGCCCGAAGCCAGCAACGACCGGCCGATTCTGGTTCGGTTCATCCCCACGCACGTGGGGAACGCCGCGTGCCGCTGTGCCGTACCTGATGAAGTATCGGTTCATCCCCACGCACGTGGGGAACGCTTTCGTGGCCACGTCAGTAATGGCCGATGACACGGTTCATCCCCACGCACGTGGGGAACGCGTGGCGATGACCGC
>CAYPDO010000080.1:0-11304 GCA_964409495.1 uncultured Bordetella sp. | reverse complement strand
GCAGTGGCGGCGGTCGTTGTCGGTTCATCCCCACGCACGTGGGGAACGCCGCAGGTCGGCTAGCGTCGGGGCGGCGTGGTTCGGTTCATCCCCACGCACGTGGGGAACGCGCCAGCGTGCGGCTCAGCCAGCCGGCGTTGTACGGTTCATCCCCACGCACGTGGGGAACGCGCAGCGGCTGGTGCGCCATCTCAGGCCACCGCCGGTTCATCCCCACGCACGTGGGGAACGCTTCAGCAGGTGCCGCTGTGCTGCGTCCACCGTCGGTTCATCCCCACGCACGTGGGGAACGCCCCGCGCGCATCCCGCACCGGCTCGCCCGTCACGGTTCATCCCCACGCACGTGGGGAACGCACCAACTCTATCTCATTGAAAGACAACGGATTTTTTGGCACGGTGAGATCCACCGACCAAAACAGCAAATACGAATGCAGGTTTTTAAGGAGCTTCCGGCAAGCTGATCGGGCTGAAGCTGACCAGTTGAACGCCGTCGAAATCCACCGACACTCGGCGGTTCTCGCCGATCGTCACGAACTCGTATCCCGCTTCGGCCGAGCTGCGCCACACCATCACGGCGTTGCCTGACTCGATGCCTTCTTCCACCTGATGCCAGATGTGCTCTCGCACACGGCGCGAGTACGTTCCCACGTACACGCCTGCACGCACCTCAAGCAACCAGACAGCCAGCCGCCCGCGCAACCTGGGCGGGGCGTTCTCAAGAACGATGACCAGCATCGCCGATGCCTTCGGGGTTGGGCAGGGCAGGGCCCACGGCGTCGCTGGGTGGATCAGGCCGCGGCACCTCACCAGCAGCCAGGATTTCTTCTATGTCTGGGATGATTCGGTCCAGCAGCTTGGTCTGCCGAAAGATGTCGCGGCAGCCCAGGCGCACCGCGCGCTCGGGGTTGCCTGGTGGGTTGGACGCGGCCACCTTGAAGGCGACCGGCACCACCGTGTCGAACTTGTAGATGTCGGCCACGTCGTAGACAAAGGACAGCGGCTTGCCGGTGTGGATGAATCCCACCGCCGGCGCATAACCTGCCGCCAGCACGGCCGCCTCTGTCACCCCATACAGGCACGAGGTGGCCGCTGACAGGCAACGGTTGGGCAAGTCCGCGCTGTCCCACTCGTCGGCGTCATAGTCCCGGCCCTTCCAGCTCACGCCGAACTTGCGTGCGAGCAACTGGTAGGTTTGGCGCACCCGCGCACCCTCGATGCCGCGCAACTGTTCCACGCTGCGCCGCGCAGGCGGCTCTTCGCCAAACCGAATGGCGTACATCTTGCGCACCACCTTCAGGCGCAGGTTCTCATCCAGAGCAAGCTTGGCCTGGTACAGCAGCCGGTCAGCACGTGCACCACCGGGTTGCCCCGACGAATACAGCCGCACGCCGGCCTCACCCACCCACACCAGCAGCGTGCCCACCCTGGCGGCCAGCGCGGCGGCCCGGTGCGACACGCGCGTGCCAGGCTCCAGCATGACGCAGGCCACACCGCCCACCGGTATGTGGGTACGGATGCCGGTGACATCCACCACCACAAAGGCCCCATCCAGCACGTCGATCTCGCCGCGCTCAATGAAGATGACCGACACCCGCTCCTTGATGGGAATGGGCTTGAGTGGCGGCAGCAACTGGCTCATTCGTGTACAGGCCTTCGTGCCACCACTTCAGACCGCCCGGCGCACCAGCAACAGGCCGCAGCCAAAGGCCTTGGCTGTGCCCAGGCCGTTGAACAACAGCTGCGTGAACGCTTCGGGGTCACGCACAGTCAACTCGCCGATCAGGTCCACCGTGCTGAACTGAAGTCTGGGCTCCGAGCCCCGGCCCGGCCGGCGTCCGAATTGCTGGTAAGCCGAAGCCACGCAGCGCGTCGGGTCCAACTCAAAGCCGCCGCGCTCGCCCCGCTTGGCCAGCCAGGCCACACACGACGACTGCACCAGCGCGTACAGCGCCGGTCGCTCGGCCTCCGTCCAGTCGCCCCAGGATGGCAAACCGCGCTCGGCCAGCAGCTTCTTCTTGGCCTCCACCACCACGTCATGCCGCTGTGATTTGCCCGTACGGCCGTGCCGCACCGTGGGACTGGCGCACAACTCGAACGACAAGCGTTCCCCCGCCACCAGTTGTGGCGCATAGACACGGGTCTGCAATTGCCAATCCGGCCCAGGGCTTTGCGGCGGCCGGCGCGACACCAGGTGGTAGCGCGGCACGCCCTGCACCTCTTGCCGCCGAAACAGAAAGTCCCTTGGCGTGCCAGCCGGTGCGGCAAACAAGCGCCACAGCCACTGGTGGTCGCCGTAGGCGTCGTCGCTGGCGCGCTGGTGCAGCGCGGCCCGCTCATGTCCGGGTTGGGGTGCCAATACGCTGAAGTACATCTCAGGCCTCACTTGCCAACACCGCCAGGTGCTCGACCCGGTCACCAAACTGCCAGCCTGCGCGCCGGATCAGCCGGTCCTTGCGTGGTACCGACATCGTCGCGTCTACGCCAGAGTCGATGTGTTCGTCGAAGTAGATGCGGCTGACTGTCGGCAAGGGCTCCAGCAAGGCCTTGCCCCCACCAAGTTGGGCCTGTCGTGCCTGCTCGTGCAACAGGCCATAGGCCTCGAACGCAAGCCTGGCCGATCGGGCATCCACCAGCTGCGGCCATAGCGGCGCAGCCGGAGGGCAGGCCTTGCGCCCCAGATACAGCGTGAACTTCGGACGCAGCAGCGCTTGGGCCAGGGCCTGCAGCGTGAACCGCGGCGTGAGCGCCCCGCGCACTGTCACCGCCACCAGGCTAGCCGCATCCTGGCGGTAGTCCCGCGTCGACAGGATGGTGCCCAGCTCCTGCTTGGGAACGGCCAGTTCCTGGCGGCGGGTGGCCTGCGGCCGGCCCTTCAAGGCCACTCGCGGCGGCACTTGGGCCGTGTGGTAGTCGCGTAGCAAGCGGCCACCCGACAGCAGGCCCACGGCCCAGGCGAGTTCGTCGCGCAACGCGGCATGTGCCTCTTCGTCTTCTCGCTGCAAGCCCAGGGCCGCGCCCAGCAGGCCCAGCAAGGCCGACTGACTAGGGTGCTCTGCCGTGCCACGGTATTCACCCACCGCAGGTTCACCCCAGGACGACAGCGGCGCCTGCAGTTGAAACACCAGAAACGCCATGGCCTGTCACTCCGTGACGAAGGCCAGCAGCCCCGCCGCCGTGCCTTGGCACGCATCGTCTTCCACGTTGAGCGTGTAGCGACGGTCGGCGCAATCGCCGTAGACCCGGTCGAAATTGCGCGCACGAGCTTCAAGCGCCTGCACGGCCGCCACGAACACGCCATCGCCGGCAAGGTCGCGCACGGGCTTCAAGAAAGCTTGGGCGAGTGACCGCGGCTGCTGGTCGCCCTTCTCGGCCAGCACATAGCCGGCGTAGGCACGCGATGCAAAGCTGTTCTGCATGCCCGTGGGCGACACCTGGGTCACGGCCTGGACAAAAGCCTTCAAGGCGCGTTCGGTCAGCGCCGCGTCGCCGCCCAGGTTCTTCTGCAGCAGGCTGCGGTCGATGTTGATGTACTGGTAGAACAGGCCGGCGCCATAGCCACGTTCGCCAATGTGGCCGGCGCCTGTCTCTTGGCGGGTGTTGAGGTCGTCCACGGCGCTGAAGTAATCGTCCTCCACCGCCACCCGGTGCACGGTGATGGCGTGGGCCACCTGCACAGCCGCTTCCACATTGAACTCCGGGCTGTCGGCCAGCATGCGGCCGAACATGGCGATGTCCACCGCCCGCCGCGGCTGGCTCAGCAGCTTCAACTGCGCTTCGGTCGGTGCCTCCTTTTGGTCCACCAGCTCAGCCGTCAAGGCGCGGATGGCATCCAGTTCCTCCGGGCTCAGGTGGGCCAGTTGTTCAATCTCCAGGTCACTGTCGGCCACCGGCTTCTTGTCAGACTTCAACTTGCCGAACTGCTCGGCAATCTTCTTAGCCCACTCGCGCGCCGACTTCTCGCCAATGCCGCCGGCCACCAGATCGGCATACACCGTCTTGCCAATCTGCTTGGTGCGCGTGCCCAGGCTGCCCATCAGGCTGTGCTCAAAAGCCTCTGACGTGCGCCAGGCACGCTTGAGGCTTTGCGACGAAATGCGCAAGCGATTGGCATCGCCCACCACGGCGGTCTTGGGCCGGCCGGTGTCGTCGCGGTTCAGGTTGGACGGGGCATAGTTGGTCAGCAGGTGCAGTTGGACAAAGCGGGACATGGGAGAACCTCTCTGAAGATGGTGTGTGTGGTGCGGAGACGGGCCTCAGGCCCTCAGGCGGTGGCGTCGTCGGCGGGCGCCGGCGTGCTGTCGTAGTAGTCGTAGGCCCAGCGCTTCTTCACGCTGTCGCCCCAGCTGAACAGGTCGCGGGCCAACTGTCGGAGGTCAATCCCGCGATCCACCAGCGGCAACACCCGGCGCAAGGCCACGTACAGGCTGTCGTTGTCAGGCGACTCCAGCAGCCGCCGGAATCGCAACTCGCTCACCGAGGGCCGGTCGCTGCCCGAAGCTTGCCGGCTCATCTCGTTCGCGATCTTGTGGCCGCTGCGTTTGACATGGGCAGCCAGACCCACCAGCATGGCCAGTCGATCCTGCTCCCAGGGCTTCCAGTCCTCGCCACCGTGCTGGGCCCGCATGGCCCGGTACACACGGTGGTAGGCGGCGGTGCGGGTCACGGCCTCGATGCTGTCGCAGCGCTTGAGGATGGCGCGATCGGCCTTGTCTTGGCCGGAGGCCGACTCGTCCGAGATGTGTGTCCACCAGTGCATCAAGGCGCCCAGCACCTCGTCGGACAAAGGCCGGCTTTGAGGCTGGCGAGTGGGGTCATTCATTCATGCGCTCCTCATGCCGCGCCTGCGGGCGCCGACTTTGATTTGGACGAAGACTTCTTGACAGCAGTGGGCTTGGGCGGCTCCGGCAAAGCCAATGCGGCGCGCAGCTTCGGCCCCCGCAGGCTGACCTGCAGCTGGTGCCTGGCCTGGGCGACACGGGCCAGGTTCTGGCCCTCGATCGGGCCGGCCCCCACAAAGTCGTGGTCGAACAGCTGGATCGCCGCAGCCGCCAAGACCGCCAACCATTGCCGCTTGGCTGCCTGGCCATCGTCGAGCCCGCTCTCACGCAGCGCCGCCACGCGCGCACGGAGCAGGTCATAAAACCCGGGCTCGGTCTGGCTCCAGAACGCGGCATCCACATGGCTGAAGTCGCCCCGTGAATCGCCGCTGAACCAGGCGTCTTTGACCGCACCACGCAGGTAGGACGCGGCCAGATCGGCGCCCGTGATCCAGGCGGTCACGTCCTCGCGCAGTTGCCGACGATCCTCATCGCTGCACTCGGCGAGGTCAAGCAATGGCATGGTGGCCTCGTACCAGCACCGGGCCTTGGCGTTGTCCATGTCATAGCCAAAGGCCCACAGTTGGGGCGCCACACCTGAGCGGTCTAGCAAATGGTCCTTCATCAGGGCCCGCAGCACGCCGGCCGCCTCCACCTGCCGCTTGTCGTTCTGCATGCCCAGTACCAGGCCCAGCCAGTGCCGGTAGCCCAAGCCACCAGGCTGCGGATGCATGGGAAGCGTGTCGTCCTTGGTGCTGTAGTAGGGCGACAGGGGATGCCGCCAAACGCCCTTGTAGTTCAAGCCTTGCGGCCGCGCCGCGTACTGACTCACCAAACGATCAGACGATCGCCGACAGATGTCGCAGGCACCACTGCTGACCCGGTCCCAATCGAGCCGGATACGGCGCGGCATGCTCCAGTACACATGCAGCGGATGCACCTGTGCCGGTGCGGTGGCGCCACCCACGGCCTGGATCTCGCCGATCGGGCGCAACCAGGGCATTTGCCGGTGCAGCTGCGCGTGGCCCAACTCACCGTTGACGGCATTGAAGGGTGTTGACAGCATGACGTTCAACCACAGCGTGTGCCACAGGCTGCGTGGTCCCTGGGCATCGAGCGGCGCCAGCAAGAGCGTGGTCAGCGGCCCTCCCCCACGCAGGCTGGTGCGGTTGCCTGCCCCACCCGCAGGCGCGTTGAGCTGCAGGGTGAACAGCGCAGCTGCCGCGCAGTCCGGGCACAGGTGCTGCACCTGGTGGCGCTTGACGAAGTGGTCACTGTTGTTCTTCAGCGCGTTCTCGCCCGGTGTCTCGATCAACAGGCTGGCGATGGGCACCGGATCGCTGTCGCCGGCCCGCAGCTCAAAATCCTGCATGAAGCGAGGGCCATCACCATCCATGCGGAAGCTGGCCTCCAGCGGCTTGAGCCAGGCCGCCAGCGTGGCCTCGTCAGGCGGATGCCGGTAGCGCTGCTGCCAGGCTGTCTTGGTGTCCACCGCCGCCACCGTCTGCAGCACGGCGATGGCGAACTGGGCGAGGGCACCATTGAAGTCGGCGCGGTCGGCATCGAAGGCCAGCACATCAGGGTCCGACAGCTGTGCCACGGTGATCCATCGGCGGCGCACGGTGCGGCAGCGTGCAGGGATCCAGGGGTCGAAGAGCAGTGACAAGAAGACCTCCAAGCTGGTTGGCGGGTACAGGTGTGACACGCCGTCGGTGGCTCGAATCGAGCGATCAGTGTCAGATAAAAGCTGCGTGACCGTCTAATGCCAAAATTCCAACTTCATCTGAACAGATGAGGCAGGGGCGGATCCCGCAGCCATCGGCCGACGTGCAACACTGGAGAACTTCTTCACTTAGGGTGGAGATGAACCGCTGCGCGACCGGCTCCCTAGCCGCCAACCAGCCCCGTTCCCCACTGCCGTGGGGATCCGACGCCGGAAGGCGCTCAAGCACCTTCCGGCGCCTTCTCGGCCAGCAAGCCGCCCTGGGCGTCGTACACCCAGCGCCGGCGCGCAGCAGCCTGTGCGCCACGTGCGGGTGCAAGGGCCTCACCCACCCAACGGTCGCCCTCCAGGGCCAGCACCAGCAGCACCACCCACTTGCCGCCACCGGGCATGCCGGACCTGGCTGTCGCCACGGCGGCTTGACGCTGCGCGTCTTCCTGAGGAGCCTCCTGGTCGATCTGGCGCCGGGCCACGCGCACCGTGCTGTAGGCCCAAGCGTGTTGCTGCCGATCGCCACACCAGGGCTGCAGCTGGCCGTCATGCCAGCGCGCCAGCACCACGTCTACCGACTCCTCGCCTTGCCGTGAAGGCGCACTGCTATCACTGAGCCAGTCGACACCATCGCGCCGATAGCCCAATGCCAGCTTCACGCTGTTCAGCTGCGCCAGGCTGCGCGCACCGTGGGCCTTGCCCTCGGACTGCGTGCTGCTGACCAGCAAGCCCGCAGGCAGCTCGGCGTCGTCGCCGAACACCCCTTCGACGAGCGTACGGGCGTCGCCCGGCATGGAGAAGGCACCTGCCTGCAGAGCCTTGGCGGTGAGCCACAACTGCGCATGGTCGTCATACACATGCGCCGCCTTCGGCAACAGCTTCTTGTACCAATCTGCGGGCGGAGTCTCCGTCCATGCGGGCCCGTACACCCACAGCCACGGCTCGCCACGCTGATCGGCATCACCCGGTGCCAGGCGCTGGCCGTTGGCGGCGCGGGCGTGGCGCCGCAAGCGTCCCGCACGCTGGATTAAACGATCGATGGGTGAAAGGTCCGTTACCAGCAGGTCCACATCGATGTCCAGGGACTGCTCAGCGACCTGAGACGCAATCAGCAAGCGCCCTCGGCGCACTGCAGGCGTGCTTCCAGGGCCAAGCGCGGCCAAAACATCCGCTTCCGTGTTGAGCCTGTCGCCCAAGGTGAAGCGGGCGTGGAACACCGTCAGCTTGTCCGCTGGAACATGGGGGCTGAGCAGATCGCGCGCCTGCAGCACGTCGCTGACGGTATTGCGGATCCAGCCCACGCACTGCCCCTGGGCCAAGGCCGCTTGAACCGCAGCCAACACGACTTCCAGGTCATGTTCATACCGCACGCGCACGGTGCGATGCACGTCCGGCCGCGTGGCCATCGGGCACTCATCCACCTGATCGTGCCCGGCCTGAGACGGCCAAGAACTGACCAGCGGATAATCCGCGCTAAGAAGCACGGGCGCAGCATGACCAGCGCCGCGTGCGAACGCCCTGAGCAGCGAACGCTTCATGCGCTGTGGCAAGGTTGCCGACAGCAGGATGGCACTGCCACCCGCTGACGCGTGGAACTCCAGCAGGGCCTCGAGCGTGCGCTGCATGTAAGCGTCGCAAGCATGAACCTCGTCCACTACCAACACCTTGCGAAACAGGCCCAACAGGCGCAGCGACTGATGTTTGGCCTGCAGAACGGCAAGCAAAGCTTGGTCGACCGTGCCCACACCGGCCGGCGCCAGAAGAGCGCGCTTGTTGTGGTCGGCCAGCCAGCGTGCGCAGCGACTGCTGGCGCTGTCATCCAGTTGCCGCGGATCACCTTCCTCCCAGGCAGCGGGCAGTACCGATGCGGCGAAGCCCTCCACCAAATCCTTTCGACCATGCGCAAGTGCAAGGCTCGCTACGCCGTCAAACAGCTGGGCATACACCTGGGCGATGCGCGCGTACATCGCATTGGCCGTGGCCATGGTGGGCAGGCCGATAAAGAAGCCATCGGCAGCTCCCGTGCCCATCAAGCGCTGCGCCAGCATCACCGCCGCCTCGGTCTTGCCCGCTCCAGTCACGTCCTCCAGCAGATGCAGCTGGGGCTGCCGGCCCAACGGCACCGTGCTGGCCCAGTACTGCAATGGGGACGGCGCTGCAATGGCCGGGAACAACTCGCCAAAGCCAGGCGATGGCACCAACGCTGGTGGCAACACCCCGCTTTGCCGGAGCGTGTGGTCGGCCACGACGCTGGTAGCTTGCCAATACGCGTCCAGGCTGTGCGCGGACTGCGCCTGATAGCGAAAGGCGCGGGCGTCCGACCCCAGCCAGTCGGCCAGCACGGCCAGGCCCGCCACCCACCACGAAAGTTGCTGGCTGCGGCGCTTGAATTGGTCGTCATCCACCGACGCCACATGCTCACGCACCCGGCCAGTGAGAAATCGTTGCGCCATCTCCTGCACAAACGCCCAAGCCGACTCGCGCTCGTGCTCAGGAAAGTGAAGTTTGAGCGAGCTGCCTTCACCCACTGGTGGCTGTCCGTGGTGGCCAGTGACTGCGCCAGCCCAGAGCAGAGTGCCGTCGACCCAATTGTCGCCATCACCAAACCAACCGGCGGTGCGGATTCGTGCCCTTAGCACATCGCAAAACAGCCACTGACCGAGACTGTCGTGGCGGATGTCGGGCCGTCCCAGGTGGTCCGGTGGCGCGCCTCGCAAGCGAAGGAAAAGATCAGCGCGCTGGCCCTGGAAGCTGCGGGAAAACTTGCCAAGATCGTGTATCGACAGCCAGAAAGTCATCCAGCCAATCAGTGCGTCCCTATCCGGGAATCCCGAAACATCGACCAACCAGTCCGTCAGCGCGGGCCTACACCTGAGATACGACGCACCCACCGCAGCCACATCCAGACTGTGAAATGCAAGCAGGTGATAGTCATCCTGATCGTCGGACGGGCGAGCCTTCCCCCAGTACGCGTAGAAGTCGGCAGTTTGGATCGATGGGCAAGCGACGCTCATGCGCCAATGATCACATCTATTAGGCTCAAAACATGAGCCACCACCGACTCGGCGGGAAGATCAACAGAACTCTTTGATCTTGATCGCCAGGCAGTCTGACAGCCTTCACTACGTGCCAGAGGAAGTGAGGCAAGCTTGATTGCCGATACAGACGTGGCAGAGACCTCGCCCTGAGTTCCGGCAGCAGCTTCAGAATGGGCGCTGACGGTCAAATACCACGGCCGAGTGTCGGCTCCGGCAACAAGCTGACTGTAAGCGGTCAATGAACCACGTCCTTGCCTCTGCGGCACGCGCGCGGCAGGCGCCGCTCAACCTGGTGTCAGGTCGATACGCCAGGGCAGCAGCGCCGCATAGTCTTCGGCCGTCTTGGCCAGTGGCAACGCCTTGAACAGCGCTTGCAGGTACCGGTTTCCATCGATGCCGTTGACGCGGCAGGTCTGCAGCAGCGAGTACAGGTTGGCGCTGGCATGGGCGCCGGCCACGGTGTCGGCGAACAGCCAGTTGCGCCGGCCCACGCAGAAGGGCCGGATGGCGTTCTCCTGCACGTTGTTGTCGATGCTGTAGCGCCCGTCCTCGACGTAGCGCTTGAGCTTGTGCCACTGCCCGGCCGTGTAGTGCAGGGCCTGGCCCAACAAGCTCTTGGGCAGCACGCTGTGCAGGTTGGCCAGCAGCAGTTGTTCGATGGCCTGGAGCACCGGCACGCTGTCGCGCTGGCGCCGGTGCGTGAGTTCGGCCAGGTCTGTGCCGTCGCGCCTGGCCTGGGCCTCGACGTGGTCCAGCTGGCCGATCAGCGCGATGAATTGCGGTGCCAACTGGTCTGGCCCCCGCTGGTTCTTGGGCAGCGCCTGTAAGGCCTCGTGGAAGTAGCGCCGGCAGTGCGCCCAGCAGGCCAGGTGCACGAGTTGCTGCGCCAGCGCCACCTTGTCGTAGACGTCATAACCATCAGTCATCAGCACCGCACCTTGGCGGATGCCGGCGTACAACCCCAGCGCGGTAGCCGTCGATCGGCTGGGTGTGTAGCTGAACAGCCGGATCGGCGGCCCGGTGCCCTCCCGGCCTGATCCGTCGGTCATCTGCGCCCAGACGTAGCTCTTGGCCTGCGCTGCGCGCCCGGGCTCCTTGAGCACCTGCAGTTCGGTCTCGTCACCGAACACCAGCGGCGCATCCAGCAGTTCGTCGCGCAGCAGGTTGATCACTGGCTGCACGGCCTGGCCCACCCGCACCATGCTGCCGGCCACCGTGTTGCGCGAGATGTCGGTGCCGCCGAAGCGCCCCAGCAGCGCCGCCTGGCGGTACAACGGCAGCCCGTCGATGTACTTTGCTGTGGCCATCCAGGCCAGCGCACTCTCGGTGAACAGGCCCTAGGGGATCACCTGCGCCGGCCGCGGCGCCAGCCGCAGCCCACCGTCGCAGCACGGGCAGGCGTACTTCACCCGCTCGTGGCGGATCACGCGCACCTGCTGCGGGATGATGTCGAGTTGCTCGGTGGCCTCCACGCCGATCTCGTGCAGGGCGGCGCCGTCGTGCGGGCACACGCGCTCGCCCTCGGGCAGCTCGTGGCGCACCACCTCGCGTGGCAGCGCCGGGTCCAGCGGCTTGCGCCCGCGCTTGGCGCGCTGGTGGCCGGGAACGTCGATCTTGTCGTCGTCGGAGGCGGCCTCTTCGGCGGCCGGCTCGGCGTGCCCCCCCAGGCTCTCGGCCTCGTTGAAGAACATGTCCTTCTGGTGCTGGCCAGTCACCTCGCTGCTGGCGGCAAACA
>CAYPDO010000079.1:0-12092 GCA_964409495.1 uncultured Bordetella sp. | reverse complement strand
GCAGCAGCACGGCCTGGCCGATGGCACCGGCCAGGCCCTGCGGCGTCTGGCGGCCCAGCAGTGCGGCGGTGACCCGCTGGGTGCGCACCTTGTCCAGCTCGGCCGGGGCGATGGGGCCGCTGGCCAGGCGCTGGATCTGCGCCAGCAGCGCGCGCTCCAGCGTGCGCAGCGACTGCCCGCTGGCGGCGATGGCATAGGCCGCCAGCATGCCGGCATCGGCATGCAGCTCGGTGGCGAACCCCGCCGCCTGCGCCGCCTGGGCGCGGTAGACCAGGGCCTCGTTCAGGCGCGAGGAATCGCCGGCCGACAGCAGCGCCGAGGCGATCTCCAGCGCCGCGGCATCCGCGTGGTCGGCGCGCGGGCCCTTCCACAGCAGGGCCACGGCGGGCAGCGGCACGTTGGGCGCGGTGATCGTCACGCGGGCGTCGCGCGCACGCGGCGGCTCCTGCACGGCCACGCGCGGCACCGGCGTGGGCGGCGCGGTCAGCGGGCCGAAGTAGCGGTCGACCCAGGCGTCGAGCTGCGGCGCATCAAAATCGCCGGCCACGATCAGCAGCGCGTTGTCGGGGCGGTAGTAGGTGGCGTGGAAGCGGCGCACGTCGTCCAGCGTGGCGGCGTTGAGGTCGGCCTCGCTGCCGATCACCGGGCGCTGGTAGGGGTGCCGCTCGTAGGCCTGCGCCGGCAGCGCGTTGAACAGCCGGCCGTAGGGGTCGGCCAGCACGCGCTGGCGCAGCTCCTCGATCACCACCTTGCGCTCGCTGTCGAAGTTGGCCTGGTCGACGTTGAGGTGGGCCATGCGCTCGGCCTCGGCCCACAGCAGGCGTTCGAGGTGGTTGCTGGGCACCTCGCTCTGGTAGGCCGTCATGTCCTCGGCGGTGAAGGCGTTGTTCTGGCCGCCCACATCCTCGGTCAGGCGGTCGAACATCTCGTTGGGCATGTGGCGCGTGCTCTTGAACATCATGTGCTCGAACAGGTGCGCAAAGCCCGAGCGGCCGGCCGGATCGTCCTTGCCGCCCACGCGGTACCAGACCTGCACGCTGACCACCGCGCCGCGGTGCGGCACGCTCACCACCTGCAGGCCGTTGGCCAGGTGGCGCTCGCGCAATGGCAGCGGCGCCAGGCTCACGGTGGCCGCCGCGGCCGCCCAGGTGGGGGCGCCTGCCGCCCACCCCGGCATGGCCGGCAGCGCGCCCGCGGCCAGCAGCGCGGCGTGGCGGCCCAGCCATCGGCGGCGGGTGAGCCCGGCTGGGCATTGCGGGCCGGACAGTGGGCGCAAGATCGGGAAGGCCGGTGGGTGCATGCGCGGATCATCGCCGATCATCCGGGCAACGGGTCGCCGCGGCCCGGCTGCTGACACGGCGTTGTCAGCAGCCCCTGGGCAGCATGCGGGCCTGCGCGGTGCACAGGGCACACGCAGCCAAGCCAAGCAGGAGCAAGACATGAACATCGCCGTGCGCGCCATCAACGGGTTCGAGAATCCCGTGGCCGACATCCACCGCGCGCGGGCCTGAGCCCGCGGGTCCGCAGCATCCATCCATCCGGGAGAACACCATGCAGTTCGGTTACACCATCGTCTATGTGCGCGACGTCAACGCGTCGCTGAGCTTCTTCGAACAGGCCTTCGGCCTGCAGCGCGGTTTCGTGTCCGAGGGCGCCGAGTTCGGCACGCTGGCCACCGGCAGCACGGCGCTGGCCTTCTGCAGCCACGCGGTGGCGCGCGACAGCGTGGGCCACGAGTACGTCAGCGCCGAAGAGTCGGCGCGCCCGCTGGGCATGGAGGTGGGCCTGGTGACCGAGGACGTGGCCGCCGCCTGCCAGCGCGCCGTGGCCGCCGGCGCCACGCTGCTGAACCCGCCCAAGGCCAAGGAATGGGGCCAGACCGTGGCCTACCTGCGCTGCCCCGACGGCACGCTGGTGGAGTTGTGCACGCCGATGGGCTGAGCCCGCGCACCGAGCAGGAGCACCGCCATGGCCGCCCCCATCCTGAACCTGGCCCAGCTGCAACCCGAACCACGCCCGGCCGACTGGGCGCCGCCGGGCAAGCTTGGCCAGCGCATCGAGGCCCGCATCGCGCGGCTGACGCCCGGCCTGGGCCTGCGCCACATCGGCTGCGGCCTGGTCGAGGTGCCGCCGGGCCGGCAGGCCTTTCCGTTCCACGGCCACCGCCACAACGACGAGCTGTTCATCATCCTGTCGGGCAGCGGCCTGCTGCGCCACGGCCGTGACCGCCAGCCGGTGCGCGAGGGCGACGTCATCGGCTGCCCGGCCGGCGGCGCCGACAGCGCGCATGCGCTGCTCAACACCGGCAGCCAGCCGCTGCGCTACCTGGCCCTGAGCAGCCAGCACGCGCCCGAGATCTGCGACTACCCCGACAGCGGCAAGTTCGGCGTGTTCGACGGCGAGGGCGAGGCCGAGTTCTTCCACCTGGCGCGGCCCGAGGACGGGCGCGACTACTGGGACGGCGAGTAGCGCCCCCCGCCCGCGATGCGCCGCGCCGACCGCCTGTTTGCCCTGGTGCAGCTGATCCGCGGCCGGCGCCTGTCCACCGCCGCCTGGCTGGCGCAGCGGCTGGAGGTGTCGCTGCGCACGGTGTACCGCGATGTCGCCGACCTGCAGCACCAGGGCGTGCCGATCGAGGGCGAGGCCGGCGTGGGCTACCGCATGCGCGCCGGCTTCGACCTGCCGCCGCTGATGTTCAGCGCCGACGAGGCGCGCGCGCTGGTGGCCGCCGTGCGCCTGGCCCAGCCGCGGCTGGATGCCGGGCTGGGCGCCGCGGCCGAGGCCGCGCTGGGCAAGATCCTGGCCGTGCTGCCGGCGGCCACGCGGGCGGCGGCCGAGGCGCTGGCGCTGTATGCGCCCGATGTGGCCATCGACCCCGCCACGCGCACACGGCTCACCGTGCTGCGCGGCGCCATCGAGGGCCGCCACAAGCTGCGCTTTGCCTACCGCGACCTGAAGGACGCCGACAGCCAGCGCACCGTGCGGCCGCTGGGCTGCTTCTTCTGGGGCCAGGTGTGGACGCTGGCGGCCTGGTGCGAGGCGCGCAGCGATTTCCGCAGCTTCCGCGTCGACCGCATCGGCGAGCTCACGGTGCTGGAGCAGCGCTTTCGCGACGAGCCCGGGCGCACGCTGGCCGATCTGCAGCGGCGCTATGCCGACGAATCCTGCTGAAGCTTCTTCGCCACCTTGAAATGCCACCAGGGCAGCGCCTGGGTGAGTGACAGCACCTCGCCGCTGTGCCAGGGCGCATAGCCCGGCAGGCCGGCCAGGGTGTCCAGCCAGGCCGGGCTGGCCAGGGTCTCGCGCAGCCTGACCACGGCCGGATGCTCCAGCGCGTCCTTCAGGCAGGCCAGGAAGTAGTCTTCATCGAGCAGGGGCACGAAATCCAGCCCGAACTGCCGCGCCGCCGTGGCCAGGCCCGGGCCCACGTCGGCCACGCCGCTGGCCACCGCGGCGGCCACCGCCACATGGCTGTCCTCGGGCGCGTCGAACCAGCCCCGGATGCCGGCCGCCGCGATGCCCTGCTCGTCGAGCAGGTGGTCGATCAGCAGCCGCGTGCCCGAACCCTCCTGCCGGTTGACGAAGCGCGCCGCGCTGCCGGGCAGATCGGCCAGACCGCGCAGGCCCAGCGGGTTGCCGCGCGCCACCATCAGGCCCTGGGTGCGGCGCACGCAGCCGATGAGCTTGTGCACGCCGGGCTGCAGCAGCGGCTTCATCACCTTGGCAAACACCGGCGAGCCGGACGGCAGCGGCGGCACGTGGAAGCCGGCCACCAGGCAGCGGCCCTGGGCCAGCGCGGTGAGCGCGTCCACGCTGCCGGCAAAGCGCAGCTCGATGTGCAGGCGCTGGCGGCTGCTGGCCAGATCGCGCAGGCGCGGCAGCGCCAGATCATGGCTGGCGTGGATGGGCAGCACATGCTGGTCGCCGTCCAGCGCCTCGTCGAGCACGCGCTCGAGTTCGGCGCGCAGCGCCTCGATGTGCGGCGTGAGCCGGGTGCGCGCGCGCGTCTCGGCCCACAGCAGGCGGTCGGCAAAGGGCGTCAGCCGCGCCGGCTGGCCCTGCACCCAGGTCAGCAGCGGTTCGCCCAGCGCCTCCTCCCAGCGCTTGAGCGCGCCCCACACATGGCGGTAGCTGGCGCCCATGGCCTTGGCCGCATGCTGGATCGAGCCATGCTCGCGCACCGCCTGCAGCAGCTCGAACAAGGGGTTGTGCAGCGCCGCGCCGCGCTGGCCGGTGGCTTCAAAGCTGTATTGCAGGTGGACGCCGCGGGTCTTCATGGGTTCTCTGGGAGGGGCCGCGCCGGCCGCTGCCGGGCAGGCCCGCACGATAGCGCAGGCCTGCGCGGCAGCGGCCGGCTCAGCCGGCCTGCAGCCGCCGCCGCACCAGCTGGATGTGGCTGCGCAGCGCATACAGCGCATCGGTGTGCGACAAGGGCAGGCTGACCTGGCCGAGCCGCTGCTCGATGGCCTCCAGCTCGGCCAGCAGCTCGGCCGCCGGGCGCTGGCCCTGGGCCGCCTCCACCGCGCGCAGCTGCGCATACCAGCGGAACACGCGTGAGCGGATGCGGAACTCGACGATCGGCGGCAGCACGCGCGACAGCGGGATCAGCACCGCCACGATGGCCAGCAGCACCACCCACATGCGGTCGGCCAGGTTGGCCAGCCAGAACGGCAGCCAGCGCTGCAGCCAGGGCGTGCCGCTGCGGTAAAAGCGCTGCGCCTCGGGCGCCAGCACGCGCTCGGTGTCGCCGGCGTTCGGGAACTCGCCCTTGCGCTGGAACCAGCCGGCGCCGCCATGCACCTGCTGCGCCGCCTGCATGAACAGCTGCACCAGTGCCGGGTGCAGGCCCTCACGCGCCACCAGCGTGGCGGTGGGGGCCACCAGGTGCATGTCGGCGGCGGGCAGATCGGCGGCCAGATCGGCCACGCCACGCGGCAGCAGCACCGGGTTCAGGAAGGGCAGGCGCCGGGCATAGGCCTCGCTCTGGGTCAGGTCGAGCAGGCGGATGCCGGGCGTGCGCAGCAGCATCTGCACCATCGGCGCCTCGGGCGCCGAGGCCAGCGCCAGCGCATCGAGCCGGCCCTCCAGCAGCTCCACCACGGCCGGCGTGGTGGCCAGGTGCGACAGCTGCAGCGCCTGCGGCGCCAGGCCGTTGAGCGACAGCAGCCGCGCCATCAGCGGCGGCACGCCGCTGCCCGCGGCGCCGACGTTGAGCGTCCAGCCCTGCAGCTGCACCAGGCGCGTGGGCTGCTGGCCCTTGCCGAGGCGGCGCTGGGCCGCGGCCTCGCGGTAGAACAGCCACACCGGCTCGTGGAACATGCGGCCCAGCGAGACCAGGCCGTCGTCGGGCCCGCCCGTGGGCCCGGCCGGCGCAGCGGCGCCGTGCGCCAGCTCGTCGGCACCGCCCTGCACGAAGGCGATGTCCACGCCCGAGCGGCCATCGCGCAGCAGGGCCAGGTTCTCGGCCGCGCCCTGGGTGGCGCGCAGCGTCACGGTGATGCCGTGGCGCTGCAGCTGCTCGGCATAGCGCCGGCCGAACTCGGCATACGCGCCCTGGGCAATGCCGGTGGCCAGCACCACCTGGCGCGGCGGCGATGGATCGAGCCAGCGGTAGGCCAGCGCCACCAGCAGCGCGGCCAGCAGCAGGAAGGGGCCGACGGTCAGTGTCAGCTCGCGCAGCGCCGACCCGGCCGGCCGCGACAGCCGCAGGGTGCGGCGCTCGGGCAGGGGGCGGGCATCGCTCATGCGGCCATGCTAACGGCCGACGGCCGGCCAGGGCCGCAGCGCCAGGGTGTCGAAGGGCGCACGCTTGCGCGCATCGGCCTGCCATTCGGCGCGCGTGATGCCGAATTCTTCCAGCAGCACCTTGTGGCCCGCCTCGTGGTCGCGCCACACCACGCCCAGCGGACGCAGGCCGCACAGGTGCATCAGCTGGCACGAGGGCTTGTTCTCAGGCGCAGCCGCGCCAATCAGCATCTCCACACCACTGAGCGCAAACGCCGCCGACACGCACAGCCGCCCCAGCTCCAGGCTGTAGCGGCCGTGCCAGAAGCGGTCATGTGTCCAGATGCCCATTTCCACCGCGCCGGGGCGGCTGGCATGCGGCAGGAAGCGGAACAGCGAGATCCAGTCTCCAGTTTCCTTGACCACGGCCGATATGCCAGCCAGACGGCCCTTGCGGGCCGCCTCGACGATCACGGACATGCGGTCCAGCACATCGCGCTCGGTCTCGGGCTGCGACCACAACAGATGCTGGTTGAACAGGGGGTTGCGGCTGGCCTGGTACAGCGGCCAGGCGTCGCTCAGCGCCACGGGGCGCAGGGCGATGCGGCGGCTGTGCGCGCGCTCGAGCTCGAGCGCCAGCTGGTGGAAGTCGAAGTTCATGGGCCGGTGCTGTTTGTTCAGCGGCGGGGCGCGAAGCCCTGCGCGACAAAGACAGTACCGGCAGCAGTTGGGTCATCACGAAGTAGGTACTGCATGCGTCGCGACGAGATGGGTTGGATGTTGGAATCTGTCGACGCCATGGCCTTGGACCAGCTGCTGGGCCAGGCCGGAGAGGCCGTGGTCCACATCGACGACCAGTGGATCGTAAGGCTGTGTAACCAGGTCTATCTGCAGAATATCGGACTGTTGCGACACCAAGTTCTCGGCCGCACACCGTTCGAGTACCAGCCGGGCTTCGAGCGCTCGATCTTCTTCAGCTGCATCGACACCTGCCGGCGCGAGCGCAAGCCGACGTCGCGCATCGGCTATTCGACGATCCTCAAGCGCTGGCTGATGGTGCGCGTGTTCCCCTGCGAGGGCGGCACCATGATGCTGGCCAACGATGCCTCGGAAAGCGTGGTGCGCCAGTACCAGCTGGCCCAGCGCGCCAGCCAGGACGAGCTGACCGGCCTGCCCAACAAGCTGCACCTGGCCGAGGTGCTGGACTCGCGCCCGTCCACCGACGGGCCGCTGTGCCTGGCCATCATCGGCCTGGACCGCTTCCGCCAGGTGATCGACGCGCGCGGCTATGCCGGCGGCGACATGGCCATCCTGGAGATCGCCTCGCGCCTGCAGTCGGCCACGCTGACCGGGGAGCAGCTGTTTCGCCTGACCGGCGACGAGTTCGCGCTGCTGCTGCCCGCCGGCCCGGACACCGTCGACCGGCTGGCCCTGCTGGCGCAGCGCTGCAGCCTGCCGGTGGTGCTGGAGGGCACGATGTTCGTGCTGGGCGCCACCGCCGGCTGCGTGCAGCACAACCCGGCGCAGCCGGTGGGCGCCGAGCAGCTGATCAAGCAGGCCGCGCTGGCGCTGCGCCATGCCAAGAAGGTGCGCCGTGGCGGCGTGCTGGACTACGAGCCCGCGCTGGAGGTGGCCTCGCAGCAGCGCGCCGGGCTGGAGACCGAGCTGCGCGCGGCCATCGAGCAGCAGCAGTTCACGCTGGTGCTGCAGCCCAAGGGCCGGCTCGACAGCGGCCATGTGGTGGGCGCCGAGGCGCTGATCCGCTGGCAGCATCCCGAGCGCGGCACCGTGTCGCCGGCCGAATTCCTGCCGCTGGCCGAGGAATGCGGGCTGATGCTGCGCATCGACCAGCTGGTGCTGGAGATGGCCGTGCAGCAGGTGGCGGCGCTGCGCGCACTGGACCTGGCCATGCCGGTGAGCATCAACCTGAGCGTCGATTCGCTGGCCGACCCCACGCTGGCCAGCCGCGTGCAGAGCGCGCTCAGCGCCGCCGGCGTGCCACCGGTGCTGCTGGAGGTGGAGGTGCCCGAGGGCGCGGTGATGAAGGACGTGGACACCAGCGCCCAGGTGCTGTCGGCGCTGGGCGCGATGGGCGTGGCGATCAGCATCGACGACTTCGGCACCGGCTACTCCTCGTTTGCCTACCTGGCGCGCTTTCCGGTGCATGCGCTGAAGATCGACCGCTCCTTCGTGGCCGACATGCAGCGCAACGGTGCCAGCCTGAAGATCGTGCGCGCCATGGTGCGGCTGGCGCACTCGCTGCAGATGCAGGTGGTGGCCGAGGGCGCCGAGACCGACACCGAGATCGATCTGCTGCGCCGCATGCGCTGCGATCTGGTGCAGGGCTACGGCTATGGCCGGCCGATGCCGCTGGAGCGCTTCATCGATTTCGCGCGCGGCCACCGCCCGCAGGCGCTGCTGCCCGCGCTGCCGGATCCGATGCTGGTCTGAGCGGCCGCGCGCCGCCGCCGCTCAGGCCGCCACCGGCCGCGGCGGCGGCCGCAGTGCCCAGCGCGGCAGCAGCGCGGCCACCGCCAGCGCCAGCAGCGCGAACACGCCATGGCTGACAGCGCCGGCCTGCGCCAGCGCAGCGCTGGCGGCGGCCGGCAGCGCACCGGCCCCGGGCGCGGCGGCCAGCGCGAAATACAGCGTGCCCACCGCGGCCACGCCCAGCGCATTGCCGAACCACTGCACGCTGCCCACCAGGCCGGCGGCCAGGCTCTGCTGGCCGGCCGGCGCGGCGCCCATCGCGCGGGCGATCAGCGGCCCCATCACCAGGCCCATGCCCAGGCCGGCCAGCACCATCGGCGCCAGCAGCCAGGCCAGCGGCTGCTGCGTGGCCAGGGCCAGCGCCAGCAGCGCGTGGCCGGCGGCCAGCACCCAGGCCCCGGCGGCCAGCAGATCACCCGGCCAGCGTGCGGCCAGCCGCCGCGCCCCGAAGTTGCTGGCCAGGAAGCCCGCCACCATGGCACTGAACACCAGGCCGGCCCGGTGCGGCGGCAGCCCGTACAGGGTTTGCAGCGTGAGCGAGAAGATCAGCATGAACGAGGCCACACCGGCATAGAAGGCCAGCACCGTGGCCAGCGCCACGGCAAGGCGCGGGGTGAACACCGCCGGTGGCACCAGCGGCGCGCCGCCGGCCCGGGCCAGCGCGCGCTGGCGCCAGGCCAGCAGCGCCAGCCCGCCCGCCGCCAGCGCCGCCGGCAGCAGCAGCCACGGCGTCCAGTGCAGGCGGCGGCCCTCGATCAGCGGCAGCATCAGCGCCACCATGGCCGTGGCCAGCAGCAGCACGCTGAGCGCGTCGATCGCGCGTGGCACGCCCTCGGGCCCGCGGTGGCGGTGCAGGCGCCAGGCCACCAGCGCGGCAAAGCCGGCGCTGAGCACGAACTCGGCGCGCCAGCCCAGCCTGGCGGGATCGAGCGCGATCAGCACGCCGCTCACCAGCTGGCCCAGGCCCGAGCCCAGGCCCAGCGCGGCCCCATAGCCGGCGAAGGCGCGCTCGCGCGACGGCGCATCGGGCAGGCGGCCGATCAGTGCCAGCACCTGCGGCGACAGCAGCGCCGCGGCCAGCCCCTGCAGCGCCCGTGCGCCGATCAGCTGCCAGGGTGCCTGGGCGGCAGCACAGCCCAGCGCCGCCAGGCCGAACAGCGCCATGCCGGCGCGAAAGGCCCGCAACGGCCCCAGGCGCTCACCCAGGCGGGCACCGGCCACCAAGGTGGCGCCGAACATCAGGCCGAAGGCCGCCACGCACCACTGCAGCTCGCTGGGCGAGGCCTGCAGCGCGGCCCGGATCGACGGCAACGCGACGCTGATCGCGAAGAAGTCGAAGGTGATCAGGAAGGTTCCGGCGAGCAGCAGGGCGGTCATCGGCGATGGGGCGCTGGTGCCGGAGCTGGCGGGGTGGTCAGAGCGCCGCGGCAGTGTAGCGGCCGCCCCTGAACGCCACGATGACCTGGCAGGTCATGCGCCGCACCGCCGCTGCAGCCACCTCGGACACGCGCGGCGCGTCCCGATTCGGCGCAGCGGCTGGGATGAACACCTATGCAACACAGTGCATAGCCAGTTCGGCCCCAAGCGCCGGGACAATCGCTGCGCTCCACACCTGGGCGGCCCGCCGGCTGCCTTTGCCGCGATCACCATGTCCACCCTCACCGACAGCCTGTCCCTGGCCCTGCAGCTGCTGCTGGCCGGCGACGCCCAGTTGCTCGGCATCGCCGCGCTGTCGCTGCGCGTCAGCCTCACCGCCTGCGCCATCGGTGCGCTGGCCGGCCTGCTGCTGGGCGCCTGGCTGGCGGTGGCGCGTTTCCCGGGCCAGGCGCTGGTGGTGGGCCTGCTCAACACCTTGCTGGCCCTGCCCTCGGTGGTGGTGGGCCTGCTGGTGTACCTGCTGCTGTCGCGCAGCGGGCCGCTGGGCAGCTTCGGCCTGCTGTTCACGCCCACGGCCATGGTGGTGGCGCAAAGCATCCTGGTGGTGCCGCTGATCGCCGCCCTCACCCGCCGCCTGGTGCTCGATGCCATGCGCGAGGGCGGTGACCAGCTGCGCTCACTGGGCGCCGGCCCGCTGGCCTGCGCGCTGCTGCTGCTGGTGCATGAGCGCCTGGCCGTGGTCACCGTGCTGCTCACCGCCTTCGGCCGCGCGGTGGCCGAGGTGGGCGCGGTGATGGTGGTGGGCGGCAACATCGCCGGCGTGACCCGCGTGATGACCACCGCCATCGCGCTGGAAACCACCAAGGGCGACCTGCCGCTGGCGCTGGCCCTGGGCTTCGTGCTGCTGGCGGTGGTGGCGCTGATCAATGCGCTGATCGCGCTGGTGCAGCCGCGCCAAGGCCAGGTGCGCGAGGCCTGGGCATGAACCTGTCGGACATCGACCGGGTGGACGAGGCGCACATCGCCGCGGCCCAGCCCGCCGGCCCGGCGCTGCTGAGCCTGCAGCAGGCCACGGTGCGCTTCGGCGAGCACCTGGCACTGCAGGGTGTCGACCTCACGCTGCGGCGCGGTGATCGGCTGATGCTGGTGGGCCCCAACGGCAGCGGCAAGACCTCGCTGCTGCGCCTGCTGCATGGCCTGCTGCCGGTGCACGGCGGCGGCCAGCGCCGCCTGCATGGCCTGGCCGATGGCCGCAGCCCGGTGGTGGCCATGCTGTTCCAGCGCCCGTTCCTGCTCAGCCTGAGCGTGTGGCGCAACGTGTGGCTGGGCCTGTGGCTGCGCGGCGTGCCCGCGGCCGAGCGCGCGGCCCGCGCGGCCCAGGCGCTGGCCCGCGTGGGCCTGGCCGACCAGGCGCAGCGGCCGGCACGCGCGCTGTCGGGCGGCCAGCAGCAGCGCCTGGCGCTGGCGCGCGCCTGGGCATTGCAGCCCGACCTGCTGCTGCTGGACGAGCCCACCGCCAGCCTCGACCCCAGTGCCAAGAAGGAGGTGGAGGCGCTGATCGAGGACTTCGGCCACGCCGGCGTCCCGGTGGTGATGAGCACCCACAACCTCGGCCAGGCCAAGCGCCTGGGCACGCGCGTGGCCTACCTGGAGGCCGGCCGCCTGGTGGTCGACCTGCCGGTGGACCGCTTCTTTCGAGACAGCCTGCCGCCCGCGGCGGCCCAATTCCTCAAGGGAGAACTGCCATGGCACTGACCGCCCCCACCCGCCGCCGCACCAGCATCGGCCTGCTGGCCGCGCTGGCCACGCTGGCCACGCTGGGCACCGCGCCGCTGGTGCAGGCGCAGCAGCGCTTCATCGTGATGGCCTCGACCACCTCCACCGAGCAGTCGGGCCTGTTCGGTCACCTGCTGCCGGCCTTCAAGGCGGCCAGCGGCATCGACGTGCGCGTGGTGGCCGTGGGCACCGGCCAGGCGCTGGACATGGGCCGCCGCGGCGATGCCGACATCGTGTTCGTGCACGACACCGTGGCCGAGGAGAAGTTCGTGGCCGACGGCTTCGCCACCCGGCGCGCCAAGGTCATGTACAACGACTTCGTGCTGGTGGGCCCGAAGGCCGATCCGGCCCGGCTCAAGGGCACCGACATCGCCGCGGCACTGAAGAAGCTGGCCGGCGGCCCCTGGGCCTTCGTTTCGCGCGGCGACAAGAGCGGCACCCACGCCGCCGAGCTGCGCCTGTGGAAGGCCGCCGGCATCGACCTGGCCGCCGCCCGCCCTGCGGGTTACCAGGAGTGCGGCTGCGGCATGGGCCCGGCGCTGAACATGGGCTCGTCCACCAACGCCCATGTGCTGACCGACCGCGGCACCTGGCTGTCGTTCAAGAACCGCGGTGAACTGTCCATCCTGGTCGAGGGCGACAAGACGCTGTTCAACCAGTATGGCGTGATGCTGGTCAACCCGGCCCGACACCCGCATGTCAAGCATGCGCTGGCCCAGGCCTTT